>JANMRU010000500.1:0-3218 GCA_031388585.1 Pseudanabaena sp. SOY_30_concoct_251
TCTCCCCCTCCACCCCGTCAACCACCTAATTGGCGATAGCTATAGTTAAGGCTTCAAGGCATTATTAACTTCTTCCATACTTGGCAACTGAACCATTCCTAAATGTCCAATTGTATAGGCAAAGTTTTGCACAGCCGTAGACATCAACATCCGAACAAATGACTCCGTACCCTTCTCATCCTCAGCATTTTGTGAGTTTACCTGGATTCTCAGATTTTTCTGCATCAGTTGACTAGTAACCCATTTGGCTACTTCCTCAAGTGGATTCTCTATCAACCCTAAAAGAATAGCAGCATCAATCCATCGTATAGATATACCATTGCCAGTCAGTGGGGATGCCAAGGTTATAGATGGGTTGCGATCGGGTGTATCCTTATGCACTGCATTCCAGAGCATGGTGTAGTTGTACTTTGACATGCCGCGATATTCCACATTCCCTTTCGCCTTGGGGGCAACCTTTGAATCTGATGGCGCAAATGGTTCTATTTTTCGAGCAGAGATTGCCTGGGTCAGGGCTTTACGGATATCATGACTACCATAGGCGGCTAGCTCATCTAATTGATATAACTCTGCTAGAGACATGGGTTTTTCTTTCAATACCCTAATGATGGTCGCTGAGGGCTCAGCACCAAGCTGTACGACTGCTCCTGAAAAACTAATCGTCATTTGGTTGTCAGGGAACGACATCCCCCCAAACATCATGTTTTCCAGGGGATCTTCTTGCGTGGAAGCAGGTTGACCGCTCGATGATTTTATAAATACATCTGTTCTTCCACCAATCACACCGACAAAGTCTTTAATTGCTTCGATGCCAGAGCGATCGCGCACACCTCGGAATAGATCGCGTGACTCCATCGGAACAACTAACTGGAGATGATTGCAGAAAAACTCAGCACTGCCGGCATAAAAGCAACTACGTTTCTGCATCATTTTGTCAATGTCAGCAAAGTAATAACCTTCGCGCACATTACTCAAATAATCATGCAAAAACAAAGATGTACCCGAATCCAGCATTCTTTGGATGAAAGCTTTAGCTGGTGGAGATTGTTCAAAATAGAGTTTTTGCGTTTGCTGAAATCCCCGTAAAAATTCTTTAGTCAAAAAAACTTTCTCTTCCAAGTCACCTGTCAACTGATTGTAGTAATCGCTTGCCAACCTGCAAATTGGTGGTTGGTACATGTGGCCTGGCATCGACATATAGTGAAGATATCCTAATCCGCCATCTCGCAGACTATTCCCCATGAAGTCTAAAACGCTATCCCTTGCTTCTTCTCCAAGCCAAGATAAAGTCCCATTAGTTGCGATAAAATCAAATTTAGGGAACTCCATTTCTCTGAGCTTTGTAAAGCTAATTTCTACAAACTTAACATTCGTTAAGCCAGTTGCTTCTACCCTAGCTCGCCCCATGCGGATATGATTTGCATTGAAATCTATACCCCAAAATTCACCTTGAGGGTAAGCCGCAGCTAGTGTAGTTAAGGTTAAACCAGAGCCACAACCCAGATCGCAATATCGAAACTCAACATTCAGATCGATTATCGGTAAACCATTCAATGCGGCGACGTAGTTCAAGACAACAGGCGCTTGCTTGTTGTTAAATAGTGTCGAGTATTCAATATCAGTACGATAATCCATAGTTAAGTGATGGGGAATGTCTTAAATTTATCTTACAGGCTACATAGTTGCTTGCGTACCAATTATTCCATTCTGAGACTATTCTGCTGAATTTGGCATATTAAAATTTTATTGAAACCGCTCCTATGGATTTCTGGGGTTAGGGTTACAGTCCGTTCTAGCGAATAACGCGAAATTTACTGGTATAATCCCTAAATTAAGTACGGGGCTAGCGTTAATCTAAACTTAACCTAACCAACATTTAACAATACAAGGATATCTTGCTGGATATCGTGATTTGGTTGTCTAACCAAACTAAAGCTAGATTGTTTGTTCTTGCATTCTGGTTTAAGATGCTTATCCCCTAGGGTAAACACTAAGTTCGCCTATAGTTACAGTTGGTAATTTTATGCCTGGTAATTTGTTGCTACCAAATTGCTTAATCTTTCGGATTTATGCTCTTGTCCTAGGGATGTTTACCCTACCGTCGGATGCAGATCCAAACAAGTTTACATTGTTTGATTTTTTACTTTTCAATGATGAGCGCGATATAGATAGAGATCTGGACAAAAAATTATATCCAGTTAAAATTTAATCGCACTATGATACTTCTCTGTAAAAGCGTGTCCCCTACGCTTCGATTTCCATAGATTCGTTTTAACAACTAACTACTCGTTAAAATATTTCCCTCCAGAAATACCTACATGTGCTACTAGCTAAGTTCAAATATTATGAGTGCAAACTTTGATTTACCCTCGGATCTGAGTAATCTCGATCCACTTCAAAACGCCTTTCCCACGCCTACTTTTTCTGTAGTGCCGATAAATAAGGATCTTAAAGGGCAAAACATCATTCCTCCGCTAGATCTGGCCCCTCTTGCCCACGATCAATATTTGCCAACATCGGAAATATCTATTCTTGATGGTTTTGGGAATGCGCCATCGATCTCTGCTAGAAGCCAGAGCGCTGTTCTAAATAGAAGTGACGAGATTACGGGTTTTAGTCGGGGTACTCCTTTTCTTAACACTGACACCTTATCAAGTATCAGCAAAAAAGAGTTAGTGTTCATTGATACCAATGTGCCTGATTACCAGTCGTTAGTCGCAGACATCAAACCAAGTGCTGAAGTCTTTCTTCTTCAGGGCGATCGCGATGGTATCACTCAAATCACCGATGCCCTCAAAGGACGCAGTGGCATTACCAGTATTCAAATCCTTTCTCACGGTAATCCAGGTGAGATTCTACTTGGAAATACATCACTCAGCCAATCTAACTTAGCAGACTATGCCGACCAGTTGCAGTCCTGGTCAGATGTGCTTAGCGATGATGCTGATATCTTACTATTTGGCTGCGACATTGCATCTGGGGAAACTGGCGACAAATTCATCAATCAAATCTCTACACTGACTGGTGCAGATGTTGCCGCTTCTATTAACCTTACTGGCAATAGCACTCTTGGTGGAGACTGGGTTTTAGAAGATAGGACAGGTGCGATCGAATCTGACTTTGCCATTTCGGCAGCCTCCCAAGCAACCTACTCAACAGTTCTGTCCCAAGCTGTCACGATGCTTAATTTCAGTACGGGGCTGAATCTCTCCTATATT
>JANMRU010000522.1:0-7832 GCA_031388585.1 Pseudanabaena sp. SOY_30_concoct_251
CCTTCTTCTCAGCACCTACAAAGCACTACATCACAGTCAGAATTATGCACTACACCCTTGGCACCAACAGATAAATTCTAAACAACCGCCAAAACCAACAGCTTGAGGGATAACTATGTTTTAGACTGACTTTTTCTGCCTAACCACCCTTTATAGATGATTAGCCCGAAAGTTTCCGCCTAATCACCCAAATGGGTGTGTTATACAGATCTTTTCTGGGTAACATCCCATATAGGTGATCTAGACAGACAAATTCAGCCTAACATGACAACTAATATTGAGCAACGCCCCAGAAAATTGTTGGATCGCGTAAGCGATGTTATTCGCGCAAAGCATTACTCATACCGAACCGAAGAAACCTACGTGCAATGGATTCGACGTTATATTTTGTTTCATAACAAGCGGCATCCTAGCGAAATGGGTTGCCAGGAAGTCAATGCATTTTTGACCCACCTTGCAGTTGAAGAGCATGTTGCCGCCTCTACACAAAACCAAGCTTTGTGTGCAATTTTGTTTTTGTATCGCCATGTTTTGCAACAGGACATCGGACTGGAATTGAATGCCGTGCGGGCAAAGCGATCTCGCTATTTACCAACCGTGCTAACAACTGAGGAGACTCGAGCCGTAATCCGCCATTTATCTGGGGTATATCAACTGGTAGTAAAATTGCTCTATGGCTGTGGTTTAAGGTTAAATGAAGCCCTGCAACTGCGCGTCAAGGATATCGATTTTGCCCAACAACAGATTGTTGTGCGTGACAGTAAAGGGAAGGAAAGTCGCGTTACCATGCTACCTGCTAGTGTCATAGAAATACTTCGGGAGCATCTGCAAGGCGTTAAAAGGTTGCAGATCCAAGATTTAGAAAAAGGATATGGATCGGTTTACTTACCCTTTGCGCTCGAAAGAAAATATCCTAATGCCAGTCGTGAGTGGATTTGGCAATATGTCTTTCCCAGCAGCCAGATCTCTAAAGATCCCCGTAGCGAAACTGTCCGCCGCCATCACATGCACGAAACTGGCTTACAAAGAGCGCTTAAGCAGGCAGTCAAGATAGCGGGCATCGAGAAAAGAGTCAGTTGCCATACCTTCCGCCATAGTTTTGCGACGCATTTACTGCAAAATGGCTACGATATCCGAACTGTCCAGGAATTATTGGGCCATAAGGATGTCAAAACCACGATGATTTATACTCACGTTCTCAATCGTGGTGGTCGTGGTGTGGTTAGTCCCCTAGACTTGTGAAGTTCCAGAGGTTATTTCAACCTTTCTCGCGCTTTTGATCGCGCCTACCCATAAATGTAAGATAGCCAATTGAACCTGTGACAGTAATTAGGAGCAGAAAGGCTATCCAAACGAACGCTGTAACAACAATGTCGTATCCTGACATTTCTTTTTCATCAAAATAATACAAAATTATTATAGTGGCTACATGCCGTTACGTCCCCACACCACAAAGGCGAGTGATAGCGTAAACATGCCCAATATTGCCACCCAACCAAATGTCAAAATATCCATATTTGCTGCGCTTTATAAAATCTGATTAACTTCTACAAATAATCATACGACACTACATGCGCACTACCAATCTCCTCCTTTGGCACTAAAATTGCCATAATTAGAATCATTTTTATTAATATATGGCACTTAAAATTATTGACCATTACGACTCTAGTTTCACGCTAGAACCCAACGCCCAAGTCAATCTATTTGCTCAGCTACAAGGCGAAACATTCTTGAGCCAGATCGCCGAGCAGTTGCACTGTGGCAAGGTTGAGTTTACCGAACTAGTTTTCCAGCCCGTGCCCTACACCGTATCTACGCCGAAGGGTATGCCGCAAGAGTTCGAGCCGTATTATAATTCTGCCGATCATGCCATTATCAACGTACCGCCGAACTTTATGTTCAAGGCCAAGGTGTTTAAACCCAGTCGCCTTTGTGCGGTGTATCGCAAGATCGATTGAGAATTAAATGTTGAAATACATCCAGCAATATCGCTGGGCTTTGCTGCCAATTGCTTTTGGGCTGGCGATTTTGCCTGCCTGTTTTTTGGGATTCCTGATCGTAAAATACAGCGTCAATGTCCCTTTTCAGGATCAATGGGCGATCGCGCGGTTGCTGCCCAAATGGGTAGAGGGCACACTTTCGTTTGGAGACCTCATTGCCCAACACAACGAAAGCCGCAAGTTCTTCCCCCGCCTGGTTTTCCTGACTTTAGCGCAATTCACCCATTGGGACGTACGCTACGAGATGCTGATCTCGTTTTTACTCGCTTGCATTGTAGCGGTGAATCTGTATCTTCTCAGTCGCTTAACTTGGGTTAGCAGTCGGATTCAGGGATTACTACTAGCAGCGATCGCAAACCTCATCATCTTCTCTCCCGTGCAGTGGGATAACTGGTTATGGGGTATCCAGGTCGTAGTTTTTATCCCGATCGCCTGCATTACCACGGCAATTTCGGTTTGCTATTCACAACTCAGACTCACTAGCAAATTCTGGATTTGTCTAGGCTTAGCGATCGTCAGCACCTTCTCCTATGCCAACGGCATTCTCTACTGGGCGATCGTATTTCCCGTGTTGCTCCCAGCGTGGCGCGATTGGCTCTCCCATAAGCGATTAGTTGTAGCCTGGTGGTTCAGCTTTGCGATCGCCTGTTTGGTGTATTTCTCCAACTACCAAAAACCCACTCAGACTCCCAGTTTTTCCTATGCTCTGTCGCATCCTTTGGAGGCAGGCAATTACTTTCTGGCTTTTTTGGGAACGCCATTGGGATATGGTACTACTTTGCCTACTGTCCTACAGGCATCAATTGTGGGATTTGCACTTTTGTTACTGATTGGAATAATTAGCCTATATTTTTACAAACATCGCACCATACTGGTTTATCCCAATCGCGGCTGGCTGATGTTGGGCACGTACTCGTTGCTGAGTGCGTCGATTACCACGCTGGGGCGGGTTGGGTTTGGGATCGAGCAGGCGACATCATCGCGGTATACAACTTTTTCGCTTTATTTGTTAATTGCGTTAATTTATCTCATTCCGATCGCGATTAACCATGCTTGGCAACAGGGATATCTAAAAAATTGGTGGTCAAGGGGGAAAGTGGCGATCGCAGCCTTAATCGCAATTCTATTCCTACTACATTTTCAAACCGCAGCTTTCAGCCACCAAATGATGGGATACACCAGAACCAGTCGCTTGCAGGGAAAAGCCTGCTTGCTCCTAATCGATAATTTCGTACAGGAGGATTGTCTGCGGGATAAAATCAGTCCGCGTGTGGCTGTGGTGCGCGATCGCATTCATGCCATCAATAAATATGGGTTTCTACAACCACCGCTAGTTACCAGCAAATACGCTGAGGATATAAGTGGTGATGTTCAAGATAATTATGGCTATTTTGACAATTTACGTAAAGCTGACTCTGGCAGTTATATTGCGACTGGATGGGCAATCTTACCGCAAAAGCAGGAACCCGCTGATGCCGTCATTCTGACTTACCGCGATACTAACAATAAATCAATCGTGTATGCGGTAGTAGATAACCAATTCCCTAGAGATGATATCGCTAAAGCCTACGGTAAGCCTGCCTATCTTAATTCTGGCTGGCAAACGCAGATTAGTTTGGATAAACTACCTTCATTACCAAATCAGAAAATGCAAATTAATGCCTGGGCATTTGATACCGATACAGGTCAGGCATTTAAGCTAAACGGTCAGTTTACTCTAGGAGAGTAATTCGAGACTTTGCGGATATGATAGATTACAAGCTAGAAGCAGCCAATCGGGCAAATCTCAGGAGGTTTGAGCTATGACAGTAGCAGCAGAGAATAAGATCTGGACTGATGAGGAATTCATGGCCCTGCCAAGGGATGGCCACCGTTATGAGTTAGTTAATGGGGAGGTGGTGGACATGGGCAATTCGGGTATGGAACACGGTTATACCGCCTGTCTTTTGGTAGCATTTTTGACCACATTGGTACAGCGCCAAAAGTTGGGAGCAGTGTGTGATTCCAGTACAGCCTTTACCCTTAAATCAGGAAATAGGCGATCGCCTGATGTTTCCTTTGTTTCAAAGGATCGACTCAAAGGTTTAAAGCGACCTCCTCGTGGATATTTTCAGGGTTCCCCCGATCTAGCTGTCGAGATTCTTTCTCCTGGCAACACAGTCGAAGAGATTCATCAAAAAATCGTCGAGTATTTCGAGAATGGGACTCGTTTAGTTTGGGTAATCCATCCCGATGAGAGATATGTGCTGGTTTATCATTCCCCAGAACCAGATCGCTTACTACGACCTCAAGATAGTTTGGATGGAGAAGATGTAGTGCCAGGGTTTGCGATCTCCGTTGCGGAACTGTTTGAAGAATGGGATTTTTAGAAGATGGAGATTGAGCAAACCGCCCAGTTTTTTGATGATACCCTACTCACTGTTATTATCGTAATCCCCGTATTTAACGACTGGGAATCATTGCTAAAACTGCTGCATTCACTAGACTGGTTTTTAGCCCCAACAGAACTCAATATAGAAGTATTAGTTGTAGATGATGCCTCGAATATTCCTGTACCAAGCGAACTACTAACCGATGAATTTAAGGCGATCGCAAAAATCAATATTCTAGAACTGAGGAGAAATATAGGACATCAAAGAGCGATCGCGATCGCTCTAGCATATGTCGAGGCAAATTTGAAGTGCGAAGCGGTATTAGTAATGGATAGTGATGGTGAAGATAAGCCAGAAGATGTCCTGAGATTAATCGAAACCTATAAGCAAGAAGGCGGACAGAAAGTAATTTTTGCCAGACGAGTGAAACGTTCTGAAGGCATAGTTTTCAGACTGTTGTATAGACTATACAAAAACTTCTATCGAATGCTCACAGGACAAGAAATTCGCATGGGCAACTTCAGCATCATTCCCTATAAGATTTTGGGCAGACTGGTAGCAGTAGCAGAAATCTGGAATCACTATGCAGCTGGTCTACAGCGGGCGAAAGTACCCTACAGCGAAATTCCTAGCAATCGTGGCACACGGCTAGCAGGCAAGTCAAAAATGAGCCTAATTAACCTCGTGGCTCACGGACTCAGTTCCATTTCTGTATATGCTGATGTAGTTGGCACCAGGTTGCTGATTTTAGTCAGCGTTATCTCAGTGGTGGTGGTTATTTTAATTGTCGGGTTGATTGCGATTCGACTCTTCACAATTGGGATTCCCGAATCGCCTGGATGGATTTCTTATATTATCGGCTTGCTATTCACAGCTCTACTACAAGCTATTATGTTCTCGATATTTTTTATATTTATTATCCTCAGCGGCAGAAATAATGCTAGTTTTTTACCCTCTCGTGACTATCACTATTTTATTTGGAGAGTTCGTACGGTTCTCAAAATTCAGTCTTAAGCTTTAGAGTTAGCCTAGACCAAGTAGTGCTTAGGTATATATCTAGCTACTATTTCCAAATTCATTTGCGAGCAATATGTATATACGCTTTAGTATCATTAGCAAAGTAAGTACGAATAGAATTGAAAAATAATAAGCAGCAAAAGATATAACCCATTGAAGCGAACAAATATTAAAACCCAGGAATAAACAGTACTTAATTTTGAAAAAGGAAGAAATTAAAATAACAATTGACACAACTGAAATAAGAATGCAAAAGGAAATATTGATATATATTTCTTGTAAAGATATGCGACTTTCTTTGTTTGCAGATAAACTATTTGACTTTCCTGCAATATCATAAACAAGCAACAAAAGATTGAATAGAAGAGCAGCAAATATTGAGAAAGATGTTATTAATATGTTTGCAATTCCATCATTCAGTAAGATCTGAAAAGATACAAGAACTATAGATATTAAAAATGGGATAAGAAAAAATAAAATTATATCTGGATAATGAACATTACCTGTTCGGTAATTTTTTAGCGTCAGTATATGATCTTTAATGATGCTTAAAACATTTATTTTGGTTAACATAAGCTATTGCTTTTAGAATTAATTAAATATCAATCCTTATACATAAGCTGAGAGAGATCTTTGTGAAGTTCTAGGGTCAAAAAGCGAAGGGACTCCAAGCTGGGCTGCCCATTTTTTTCTTTACTAACTTTTTCAGTAATATCAATGTAATTTCTAACTTTTTGCCAGTTTCCAAGATTGACAATTTTACGACTTCCTCCTGGCATCTTAACTTCAATTTTTATTGTGTCATACTCGATCCCAAAGTCTTTTATTTCAAACAGGTTTTTTACGGTTCTACTTCCATCAAATAGACTGTTGATACGTTCTAAAATTGGAATATTTTTTGCGGATATAGAAATTTCGAAGTTGCCAGGAATTTCTTTGTGCCCTCCGTCAAAGCCTTCAAATCTATCTGTTGGAATTTCATATTTAATGAATCTAATTTTTTTGGTAATTCCTTTACGTAGAATTTGTTGCACAATTTGATCAGGAACTAAATGATTAATACTGGCAAGCAATTTAGGGTAAAGCAGTGAGAAATGTTTTTTGAAATCATCTGAAAATCTGGTTCTAATTCCATATATACCAATCCGCTCTAGAATTAAAATACCCTCATTTTTATTCTTTGGAATTGATATAAAAAAATAGAAAGGAAGTGTTTCAGCATGATTTAATTTTCTGTTATGAACTATCCTATTTGTTTCGGTGTCAATCAATTCACTCTCAATCCCATATGCTCCACATTTTATTATTCCATCAATTATTCTTGTTTCAGGATTCACATAAAGATCGGAGACTCTAATCACAACTTTCTCGACATCATCTTTGCAAGATTGCTTTTTTAATGATTCCAGGTAGTTTTTGAAAATTTCAAATAAATCGTCACCATTACTGAATTTATCTAGAATCAAATATGGAGATTTATTAGACACCCCTCGCTTGTCTTGATCTGGTTTTTTTTCTACTCTTATTGTGTAGCTGGACAAAAAATATTTACTGCTCATTAGAAATCTAATTCAAAAATAGAGAAATTTTGTCTGTCGTTATAGGAGAATTAAAAGAAGTCCATAAGATTGATAGAGTTATAAGTATATTCTAAAATATATTGCCAAAAACAACTAAGGTATCGGTGAACATACATCATGGAATTTTCTGCTAGTAAGTCTAAATTTTATTTGGATAATATATTGGGATGAGGGTTTCAATCGAATTCATATAATTTGGTCATTTGACATAATTAATGGTCTTAAAGTTGAATTTTCTTCTTTAATGAAACGAAAACTAATCAATATATTTGGCAAATATCCCACCTACTTCATTGTGGGGGGATTTGTTACTGCTGTGGTGATTATCTTGCGCCATATTATCGGGGGATTTCTCCAGCGATCGGCAGAGGGATTTGCGATCTCAATTGTGGCTGTATATGCGGTTGGCATTATTTTGAGCTACATTTTGCAGAGCCGCTTCACCTTTCAAACCCAGAAAACGCTAACCCGCTCTTTTAAATATAAATTTGTATCCTACGTCGCCGTTCAGCTAGCTGGTATGGGAGTGACGATTGCCTTTTCATTACTGATTCGCTACCTGCTAATTCCTGTCGCAATGCCCATAGAACTCCGAGATACGATCGCATTTATAATTGCGTCACTGATCGCCTCTGTGGCGACCTACACAGTGAGCAAAATGCATATTTTTAAAGAGGTGCAAGACCCTAAGGTAAAAAAAACAAGATTCAATCAGAAATAAAATCCCACTTGCTAAATGTGGCGGCTTGTCCGCATTTTTGACCTGCTTCGTCTAAAACATTCCAAACGATCGCCGCCTTGATGTAAAAACGCTGCCCCGTACTCGAAATCCGAATGCCATTGTAGTTATCGATATAGCC
>JANMRU010000061.1:0-25959 GCA_031388585.1 Pseudanabaena sp. SOY_30_concoct_251
GAATTAGTGGATGAAGGACTACGCACAATTCTATATCTTTAGCAGTAAACGCAGGCTAACCCTTCGTTGGAGCGGAACTGAGATTTAAGTTATCGGTTATACTCAAAAATGCAGCGCTGTCCGCTCAACTCAATGCCGTTATACGTAATCGATACGCCGATTGAGTCCGTTGAGATTGTCTGAGGGTGATCGCAAATAAGCAAGCAAGATGAATCAGCTACATTTGTAAGTCCCGAAAATGGATCGGCGATCGCATAGCTAAGCAGTCCAAGTTCAAGCAAGCATAGCGATTCTGTTTTCTGCTTAAGTTCGGACAGTGGATCGGCGATCGCAATATCTACATCTTTGAGATTTTTCCTTAACTCAAAACATCAGTTGCAATTAAAATATCAATTGATTCGCAGAGCTTGCAAGACAAATAATTTCGGGCGATCGCTACCAAAAAACTTATCGGCGAGATCGCGACAAGATTCATACATATCCTTATAAAAACAAATAAAAACTCAACTACATCTTTTTTGAAATTTATTTATCCCTAACATTTTGAAAAACATGTCGAAATACTATCTGAGTCACGAAAAACTTCTCGTTAGGATCACCCCCCTATTCTAATAATTGGTCTTGCGAAATTGATTTGGTAATTCTATATCAGTACCATCAAGCCACATACCAAGATGTCTCATTTGAGCTTGATGTTCGGCTTCGCCATATCCCTCACAGCCATTTTTATATGATGATTGGAAATGTGCTAAACCTTGCTCAACCAAAGTTTTATTAACATTACGATCGCGAGCAAATACTTCTGCCACCAGGCGGCCAAAGCGATCTTTGTTCAATACTCGCAGAGAAAAGTCACTGTTCCCAACCATAGCTTTAAGAGATTTTCTCGCCCGCTGTCCAAAAGCTTGCTTTAGTTCTGGAGCGTCAATACAAGCTAGACTTACTTTGGTTTTAATTCCTCCTTGGATCACTATCATGTTATCGCCATCGTAGAAATGGACGACCCTGGAGGCTTGAACGGGCAGAATCATCGAGATGAGATTGAATAATACAATTACAGCGATTAGTAAGACTTGAATTGGGATAGCTTTTTGCACCAGAAATAAGGAAGAGGAAGGCTTAATTAATTCGCTCTAGACCGTTATCTAGAACATCAAAATAGAGTGGTAGATATCCTGATTTGAGGTTGCCATCATTTTGGGCTTGAGCAATGTTGCCTCGAAACTTGCGATTAGTATGAACGCTATAAATTTCATAGCGATCGCGATCAAATACATAATCCGCCACATCTGTATATTCTTCACCCTTAATCAATTGCCAGCGATTATTACTAAAAATGAAGTGATAATCCCCAGAATCTAAACCCGCTGAAGGTCGATCGATTATTGCTGTCACCGTTGCAGAATAATTACCGTCAGGACTGGTAGGTGGTTCTATCTTAGTTTCGATATTGCGGTAAGCGCAGTTTTCGTTATAGCAAAAGTGGACTCGCTGCATCGCTACCGCGATCTTTTCTAATCTTTCAACCAGTTGTGAACCAGATGTGTCTACATCCCCAGCCCAGACTTGCGCTGGGAAGGCAAGACAAATTATAGAGATCGCGATTAGCAATACACAAATGCGTTTGATCATGAAGCAAAATCTCCTATTGCACTAATGGGCGGCAGCGTGGGTTACCCCTCGTGCTGAAATTATGCTAATTGCATTTTCTAGTCAGCCGATGTCATGCGATCGACCAAAATCAAGTCTGTCGCTTCTTCTAATTCGGGGACAAACTCAGTCCCTTTTAGCCGCATACCCAGCTCGAACAAAATTTCAGCCATATCATCGCGGGAAATTTTCATATTGCCCATTGTTGATAGACGCCGATCGAGTTCTTCTTGGATATATGTTTTAAGACTGCGCATATCCTCTTGCGCTTTGGCTTTTGTTTCGGCTAGATCTTCACGGATGGCGGAGGTAGATATTTCTAGATCGTTGTTGAGCTTATCAAAGCTAGCGGATGACTTGCGATGGGTACGCTCTATCTGCGCCCTTAGATCCTGCCGTTCCTCGTCGGTAGAGGTCTGCAAAGTCTTCATCTTCTTGTCAAGTGCTTCTACAGCTACCCGTAGTTCTGTGGAATGGCTCGTCTTCAACTCGTTGATGCGATCTAGCAACTCTTGGTGCATTGACAGCAGGTCTGACTCAATTTTTTCAAAGCGGCTGTTGTAATCACGCAACTGAGCACCAAAGATAATGTCGCGAATCTGGTCAATATTGCCCAATTTCTCGTACATATCTTCTTTTTTGATTTGACTTACCATAATTCCTCTACCTTTCTTTGCAGACTCGCTCACATAATAATAACTATAGCAATCCTTGATCGTTTGTGATTTTTGAGCTTAATTAAACGAATTCTCGGTGGTAATTCGTTTAATAATCCACAGCGGATCGCTCGCTAGGATTGGCATTCACTAGCTACTGGGATTGTTCCCAGGAAGCAATGCTAGTGGTAGGAGCGCGGTAACTGCCTTGGGTAGTGAAGCTCCCAGCGCCCCAACTGCCGCATTCCATAATTTACCAGGTTCTAAATCAGTGCGTACTAGCTGCCATAGCCGCTGCACTTCGGCTGTGTGCAGTCGGTCGTCTTCGGTCAAAGCCAGCAGCAACCGACGACGCAACAACTTACCTTCCTCGGTAAAGAGATATTTTAAGCCCAACTGAGCTGTAGGTACCAGATCGAACTGTCCATCCGATCTAGCAATTGTGAGGAGGTTTTCCAGCCTTGCCCACTGAAACTTATCTTGCTTGAACAATACCTCAATTAGGCGATCGCGCAGACTAGATGACTCATCGGTGAGCAGGCGACGTGCTACATAGGGGTAGGCGACCTGCACAATGCGAAAGTCAGGATTAAGACTCAGCGCCACACCTTCCTGGGTAATCACAGAGCGAATGATCAATGCGAACTTGGCGGGTAAGCGAAAAGGATACTCGTACATAACGTTTGAGAAGCGATCGGTCACAACTTTAAAATTAAAGTCACCGACCTTTTCCGTCATAATATCGCCCAGGACTAATTCGAGCGCTTTTGCAATCGGCACCATGTTTGTGTCGGGCGAGAGAAAACCCAGTCTGACATAGTCTTGACTTAGCTGTTCGTAGTCGCGATTGATTAGATGTACAACAGAGTCCACAAGTGTTTCTTTGGTAGACAGCTCAAGTTGATCCATCATGCCAAAGTCAATATAGGCCATACCGCCGTCATAGGTTGCAAACAGATTGCCTGGGTGCGGATCGGCATGGAAAAAGCCAAATTCTAGTAGTTGCCGCAATCCCGAAAGTACACCAATCTTGACGAGCTCATCGGTGTCTAAGCCCGCTGCTTTAATAGCTTCGACATCAGTTAATTTAATGCCGTCAATCCACTCCATTGTCAATACGCATTTCGTACTGTAGCCCCAGTGAATACTTGGTGCTTTTACTTTTGGCTCGTCCTTGAAGTAGTTGGCAAAACGTTCTGCATTTTTGGCTTCATTGACATAGTCAATTTCTTCAAATAGTTTGACCCCAAATTCGTCAACGACTTCATCAAGGCCGACACCAAGATTTTGGGGTAGGAGAGGCCCAAGCAATGAAGCCCAGCTACGCAAGATGAATAGGTCTAGGGTGAGGACGGGAATTAAATTGGGTCTTTGCACCTTGACGGCTACTTCTTCTCCTGTGCGCAGAGTAGCCTTGTAAACTTGCCCCAAACTAGCAGCGGCGACAGGCTGGTCGGAAACGCACTGATAGATTTCGTCAGCGGGCTTGCCCAACTCGCGCTCGATGATGCTGAATGCCTGGGGTGTCGGAAATGGCGGCAGTTGATCTTGTAGCTTAGTCAACTCTGCTAAGTAGTCTTCTCTGACTAAATCGGGTCGTGTAGATAGTGCCTGTCCAACTTTGATGTAGGCGGGGCCAAGACACGTAATAATCTGACGTAGTTGCGTAGCTCGTTGTGTTTGTGGGCGATCGCCCCTTCCTGTTACCTTATCCCACAACAATCCCAACAGAAATCCTACAACCATGAATACTATAGAGAGTATCCGCCATATCACCAGCCATGGGCGTTTACTGTAGTAATTGGCGATCGCTTTTGCGTCGTAGCCCTGCAATTGGGCAAGAGGATGCTGACTACTCACTCGGCTACGTACCCCTCGTATATATCTAAATTTAAGTTACCCATTTATTTATTTAACGCTACCTAAAAGCAAAGGCTATCGATGTTTTTATTAAAAGTTAGTAATCTTAGTATACAAAACTACAAATAGATTTTGTGCCTTCGCCAGATATTCTAAAATCACACTCGGTTAACAAGAAAAATTGTGCTATGCTTAGAACCGCAAGTTAAGGGCTTGTAGCTCAGTGGACTAGAGCACGTGGCTACGGACCACGGTGTCGGGGGTTCAAATCCCTCCTAGCCCGTTCAAAATAATGTTTAGTTAAGGATGAGTCGTATGACTCATCCTTAGCTTTTTGGGGATCTATGCTTTCATCGTTAGGCTTATTCGCTTAAGCTTCTCATTTACCTCCAGCACCCGTACTTTTACAACCTGTCCAACTTTGACGATTTGCTTGGGATCTTGTACGAACCGATCGGCTAATTGGGAGATATGCACAAGGCCATCTTGGTGCACCCCTATATCTACAAATGCTCCAAAGTTAGCCACATTAGTCACAACCCCCTCTAGTTCCATACCGACTTGTAAATCGGATATTTCACGCACACCTTCTTGGAATGAAGCATAGCGGAACTCGGCTCGCGGATCGCGACCAGGTTTTTCCAGTTCAGCGATCGTATCTCGCAGTGTTGGTTCGCCGACAGTATCAGTCATGTATTTGCGCAAGTCCAAACGCTTCAGGCGATCGCCTGCCTGGGTAATTTGCCCAAGCGGTAAGTTAAGATCCGCCGCGATCGCTTCAACGATGCTATAGCTTTCGGGATGGACTGCCGTATTGTCCAGGGGGTTCTTGCCGTCGGTAATGCGTAAAAAACCTGCCGCTTGCTCGAAGGTTTTAGGGCCGAGCTTCGCCACTTTTAGTAAGGTGCGGCGTTGCTCAAACGCTCCATTTTGATTGCGATAGGCCACAATATTTTTGGCGATCGCAGGCGTAATTCCCGATACAAATGATAGGAGTTCTTGCGAAGCGGTATTGAGATTGACACCTACATAGTTCACACAACTCTCTACTGTGTCGTTGAGTTTTTGCTGCAATAGCTTCTGGTCAACATCATGCTGATATTGCCCTACGCCAATTGACTTGGGATCAATTTTTACCAACTCTGCTAGAGGATCTTGGAGACGGCGACCAATGCTAATTGCACCGCGCACTGTGATGTCGAGTTCGGGAAATTCCGCGATCGCCACGTCGCTAGCAGAATAGATCGATGCGCCTGATTCATTCACCATCACGGAGATTATAGATTTAGGATTAGACCGCTCCCAAGCTTTGAGCACATCGGCGATGAACTCACTCGTTTCCCTTCCTGCCGTACCATTACCAATCGCAATTAGCTCAATTTCGTATTTTCTGAGAAAAGTTTCGATAGTTTTGCCAGCCTGCTGTCGCTGTGCCGCACTCTGATGTGGAAATACGGCCTTATACTCTAAAAATTTACCCGTCTCGCTAATTACCGCCACTTTGCAGCCTGTGCGAAAGCCTGGATCGATCGCCAGAGTAGGGCGCATACCCGCCGGACTAGCAAGCAAGAGATCGCGCAGATTAGTCTCAAAGGTTTCGATGGATTTTAGGTCGGCATATTGCTTGCGATCGCTAATCACTTCTGAGATGACTGAAGACTTAATTAAGCGCTTGAAGGCATCCGCGATCGCCGTTTGATAAAAAGTGCGGATGGATTTTAGCTTACTAAGAATGATTTGCGACTCCAGGTGCGCCAGCACTTTTTCCTCATCAAAGTGAATATTAAAATCCAATACGCCATCTGCTTTACCCCGCAAAAGCGCTAGGATATTATGGGGAGCAATCAGTTTAACGTCAATCTCATAATCACGATACATCTCAAATTTGGTTGTTCCTTCTAGATGCTCTACCTTAATTTTTGAAGTAAATACACCTGATTGCATCAGAAATTTGCGAATGTAGTTACGCAGTTCCGCTTGTTCAGAAATCTCTTCCGCCAAAATATCTGAGGCACCCTTGAGTGCTGCTTCTGTAGTTGTTACGTCTTTCGCTGCGGAAATATATTTAGCAACTTCTTGCCCAAATGCGTCCTCAGGATTGTCAAGAGTTAATTTCGCCTGATTGAGAGACTTAATAAATTCTGCTAAAGGCTCCAAACCCTTTTCCCTGGCGATCGTGGCACGAGTGCGCCGTTTGGGACGAAATGGCAGGTAAAGATCCTCTAACTCCGTCTTTTGCAAACAGGTAGCAATTTTTTGTTTTAGTGCGTCGGTGAGTTTCCCCTGGGTAGCGATCGCTTCAAGAATTATTGACTTACGCTCCTCCAGTTCGCTCAGGTAGGCAAAGCGCTCAAACAGAGCGCGTAATTGCAACTCATTCATCTCGCCAGTCCGTTCCTTGCGATAGCGAGCAATGAAGGGCACAGTTGCCCCTTCGGCTAGTAGTTCCAGTGCATTTTTAATTTGATGCGGTTTGAGCGAAAGCTCGTCTGATAGAACTTGAGCGATATCTAACATGGGCTGTCATTGAACTATGAATATAAAAAGAGATCTTTGCTGGAATATTCTATCAACCTAAGATTTAAGATAAGAATGGTCGCAATTGGGAAGATTTGCCCAAAGATTTGACTCTTTACTAAACTATCTATATGGCACTACAAATCGGATCGGATCTGGTTTATCTTGCTTGAGGCTTAGATTAGGGCGCTTAAGTTAGCAAACCAATTGCACGTAAACGCTCTTGCAAATAACTTTTCGCGGTTATCCCATCCGCCAAAACAACATCGGGGCGGGGATGCAAAAATAAGGGCATTGAGTAGCGCGATCGCCCTGCCAAATCCCCAACAGGATTAACCACACGATGCGTAGTAGATCGGTAGTAGCCCTGACTTGCCAGTTGCAGCATATCGCCGACATTAACAACCAAATCACCCACAGCGCAAGGTACTTCATGCCAGTTACCCTGATTGTCGAGAATTTCTAAGCCCGTTGCAGTTGCGGCTGGCAATAAAGTAATTAGATTTATATCTTCATGCGCCGCTGCGCGAATCGCGCTCTCGGAGACAAGTTCTGGCAAGGGTGGATAGTGCAGGATGCGGAGTAGTGTGCTGGGGCTATCGGCGATCGCACCACTCAGCTTCAATGCCCTCAGACAATCAGGCGATCGCGCTGAAGTTTCGAGCCAACCTAATATTTCATGCGCTAACTCGGTTAACTGGCTAAATAACTGCCGAGTGCGATCGCTCATGCCGTGCGGCAAATCGCCCCAGGGATAAAAGTGAAAAAACTCCTTGAGATCTGGCTCGATACTATCCTTAGCGTGCTCTGATTTAAATGGGAAATAGCCTGACTGCACCTCAGGAACAAAAGTGTAGAAATGCTTAGTCTGTGAATCAAAAAACTGTTGCCATTCCCGATAAGTTTCGGAGATTAAATTAAAAGCGATCGGATGGCCTGTTATGACACCAAAACCAGTTTGATGCAATGACTCGATCGTCATCAAAGCCGCATCCGAACTGCAGTAGTTGACTTTGGGGAATTCAATATTAAAAAAACATAAAATGTTGTCTTTTTTCGGTATCATAGGCTTCATAGTAAACTTCGAAATCATACAGGGCAACAAGCAGTGATTAGGGTAGCGATTAACGGATTTGGTCGGATTGGACGAAATTTCCTCAGATGCTGGGCAGGAAGAACGGATAGTCAGTTGGAGGTCGTTGCCATTAATGACACTTCTGATCCCCATACGAACGCACACTTGCTGAAGTATGACTCCATGCTAGGCATTTTTGGTGCTGATGTTAGTGCTGATGATGACTCAATTACTGTGAACGGTCACAAAGTCAAAACAACATCAGACCGTAATCCTGAAAATCTACCTTGGGCCCATCTAGGTATCGATCTAATCATTGAGTCCACAGGTGTATTTATTGACCGTCCAGGTGCCACCAAGCACATGAATGCTGGTGCTAAGAAAGTCTTGATTACTGCTCCAGGCAAGAATGAAGATGGCACTTTCGTTATGGGTGTAAACGACGCGCAGTACGAACACAGCAAGCACCACATTATCAGTAATGCTAGCTGCACTACAAACTGCCTAGCTCCAATCGCAAAAGTATTATCCGATAGTTTTGGCATCGTGAAAGGTGTGATGACAACCACCCACAGCTACACGGGCGACCAGCGCCTACTAGATGCTAGCCACCGCGATCTCCGCCGTGCTAGAGCGGCAGCATTGAGCATTGTACCCACCTCAACTGGTGCAGCCAAGGCTGTAGCATTAGTTTTACCAGAGCTTAAAGGCAAGCTCAACGGCATTGCACTCCGTGTACCTACACCTAACGTTTCGGTAGTTGACTTTGTCTGTGAAACAGAGAAATCCACTATTGCTGAAGAAGTTAATGAAGCAATGAGAATTGCAGCAGAAGGTCCAATGAAGGGTATTTTGAAATATGGTGACCTACCTCTAGTGTCCATCGACTATCGTGGCACGAATGAATCTGCGATTCTAGACTCCTCACTCACCATGGTTATGGGTGGCAATATGGTTAAGGTCGTAGCTTGGTATGACAACGAATGGGGTTATAGCCAACGTGTTGTTGACCTAGCTGAACTTGTCGCCAGGAAATGGGTTAACTAGAAATTAAATTTCTAAAGGGCTTGTTTGGCATCTAGCTATAGCAGCAATCAGTTTTTATTTGTTTAGGGCGTTTGGGCGCAGCACCCAAACCCTAAACTTACAATCTACATAGGATGATTGCTATAGATGAGTTTCTTACTAGATGCTAACTGACTTGTAAAGAGTATAATCACTGGGTGAGGGGTATAAACTCTCGCCTTTTTAGTTTAAAGATATAGATAGTTTAATGGCCAAAAGTGGGAACAATAGGATTCTGTAACAACAAATGATTCCGCCAGTATTCATGACCTAAAGCGAACAATTCGCTAACCAAGCAACTCAAATGCTATTACAGTTTTTGTTAGACAAGGTCTTCACAAAAATGATTCCTACTGACCAAGCTCCTACCGATCAAGCTCCTACCGATCGTACTGTTAACAATCAGGCTTCAATCGATCGCGCATCCACTGATAAGGCTAAGGTTGTTAAATCTTCAGTCAAAATGCCGCTTGGTGTCATTCTTGTGGTGCCATTTGTGATTCAAATATTCGCGGCAGTAGGACTTGTGGGCTATCTTTCATGGCAAAGTGGCCGAAAAGCTGTTAACGATCTGGCAACTCAGTTGCGCGCTGAAATCAGCAATCGGATTGAGACGCGCACGCTCACCTATCTTGATAAAGTGCAGGCGATCGCTCAAGTAGCAGTTGCAACAATGGATAGCGGTAATGTCAATCCCGATGATTTTTCGGCGCTGGAGCGCTATTTTTGGGAGATTGTTAGCCATAAGGAATTAGAAAATTACATCTACTATGCCAACAATCGAGGACATTTCCTTGGGGTAGAGCTGAGAGAAGATAATAATTTTTACTTGGCAATTAAAAATGAATCTACAGGAATTAACCGCAGAATCTATCAGCTTGACGCGCAAAGACGTCGAGTTAAGGTAGTTCGCACTCACAAACTCGATCCGCGACAACGTCCCTGGTACAAAAACGCTGTAGAAACAGGCAAGCCGACGTGGAGTCCAATTTACGGTTTTGCTTCTCGCAATCCTCCTCTACTAGGAATTAGCCCAGTCATACCTGTTTATGGCAAAAGCAACGCATTACGCGGTGTTTTGAGTATGGACATCAGGCTGTCCGAGATCAGTGAGTTCCTCCAGAATCTGGTGACAAGCCCTTCCGGCCAAACTTTTATAATTGAGCGATCGGGTAACCTAGTAGCTAGTTCCAAGATTAGACAGCCTTTCAATATTGTCGAAAAGGGGAAAGAGAAGGTAGTAGAACGCATCAAAGCTATCGATAGCAGTGAACCGACTATTGCTAGCACTACCAAGTATTTGCTCCAGAATTACGGCGATCTTAACAATATATCGGACAGCCAAAAGCTAGAGTTTATTGACGGCGACCGCCGTCAGTTTGTACATATTAACCCTTTAAGAGATGGGCGGGGAATTGATTGGTTGATTGTGGTCGTCATACCCGAAAATGACTTTCTCGAACAAATTAATGCCAACACCCGCAATACAGTACTGCTGTGTTTAGCGGCCTTGGCGATCGCGATCGCCCTAGGGGTGTATACAGCTCGCTGGATTGTACAGCCCATTTTGCGCTTGCGCGATGCCAGTCAAGCGATCTCCGCTGGAGACCTCGATCGCACAGTAGAAGTCAAAAGCATCGAAGAACTAGACGATCTGGCGCAATCATTTAACCAGATGGCGGGTCAATTGCGTGGCTCTTTCGATACTCTAGAAAAGACCAACGAAGAATTAGAGCAACGTGTTGCAGAACGAACTTCAGATCTCAGTAAAGCGAACCAAGAAATTACAGTCCTCAACGATCGCCTCAAAACTGAGAACATACGCATGAGTGCGGAGCTTGATGTAACCCGCGAATTGCAACAGATGATTTTGCCTAAAGATGCAGAGTTAAAACTGATTGAAGGTCTTGATATTGCAGGCTTTATGGAGCCAGCCGCAGAAGTTGGTGGAGACTACTACGATGTGCTACAACACAACGGCAAAGTAATGATTGGCATCGGCGATGTGACTGGCCACGGCCTCGCAAGTGGCGTGGTAATGATCATGGCTCAAACCGCCGTCCGCACCTTACTGGCAGTGGGCGAAACTGACCCTGTGAAGTTCTTAAATGCGCTTAACCAAGCTATTTACGGCAACACGCGCAGAATGGAATCCTATAAGAATATGACACTAGCATTGCTAGATTATGAAGCAGGTGTTTTAAGTCTTAGCGGTCAGCACGAAGAGTTGATTATTGTGCGAAATAACGGCAAAATAGAGCGATTTGACACCATGGATTTAGGGTTCCCGCTGGGGATTGAATCTGACATCTCATCATTTATCGCTGAGACAAAAGTTGAGTTGCAAGCAGGGGAGGTAGCAGTTTTATATACTGACGGAATTACGGAGGCCGTAAATGGGAATAATGAACAATATGGTTTAGAAGGCATGTATGAAATTCTCAAACAAAATCATCACAAATCAGCCAATGATATCCGTCAGGCAGTAATTGAAGGCGTGATGACACATATTGGCACTCAAAAAGTTTTTGATGACATTACGTTACTCGTATTAAAACAAAAGTAGATGCTTTGAATAACATTCTGTAGATACAAGCTAGTCATTAGCTACCAACAAACTACTATGGCAATCCTAGATGAAATTTAAATTGGGAGTTTGCGCCCATAGCGGGGTTTCACCCCTAAACAAATAAAAAAATTGCTATACCAACAAACTGCTAACACCTGACACTTAATAGTATGACGCAAACATTTGGAGATTTTGTCGATCAACTTCCAGTTAGTGAAGAGTACTTAACGATTCACTTCTCACCTGCTTCAACTCCTCGCAAAAAGCGTTGGAGTAACTACGGTCTATCAGCAGATTTTCTAGGCGACTATTTCGCAACCTTTTTTCCTGGTGATGAGAGTGATGCGGGTAGTATCGATAAAAGAGGAAATGTGAAGGCTGCAGTTAGCTATATAGCAAATGAACTGCTAGAAAATACGATGAAATACAGCGACGAAACTACTAATCTCGCTGTTAGCATATCCCTATATTTGTATGACGAAAAGCTGGTTTTTCGCGTGACTAACCCCGCAGAGTTGAATGTCGCCCTGAAATATCAGACATTTGTGCAAAAGCTTATTTCTTCAGATATTGATGAATTGTATTCCGAGCAATTAGAACAAACAGCATTAGGAATGGGAGGCTCTCACATGGGTATCTTAACCATGATTAACGATTACGATGCAAAACTAGCCTGGAAATTCGATCCCCAACCACATCATCCAGAGATAGTACAAATAACCGTTATGGCACATTTAGAGGCATAGTATTCTAGAGATCCTATACTGTCATCCATTAAATTTGTGCTTAATGTATCGGCTGTTAACCATTGCTAGATGGGACTTTATAACGTAGCAGATTTGATCGCGATCGCTCAGGGGGAATAGCCTATTGGCATGGTTATTAACTTGTAGGATTTTGGGTACTATCTTAATTAGGATGTGTTGTCAATCGTTTGCCAGACAAGAGTTTAAATATTTTATAGCTAAGGAGTTATTGTTGAGTGGAAATTACGGGTAAAGACTATAAAGTATGGTACGACGAAGGTAATAGCCTTGTTTTTCTCAAAGGAATCCTAAGATTGGATGGTATAGAAGAATACAAACCAATCATGGACTTATTGATCGGTGCTATTTCGGCGGAGTCAGCACTTGCCATCGACCTCAGAGAATTAGAATTCCTGAACAGTTCGGGTATCAGTATGTTGTCAATGTTTATCGTCGAGGTACGCAACAGCGGTAAAATCGAGATTACCCTGCAAGGTTCTAATAAGGTCTTGTGGCAAACTAAGTCGCTCAAAAATCTTCAGCGCTTAATGCCTAGTATGAAGCTAGAATTTGTCTAGTATTTTGTTTTATGGAAACTGAACGCTCACATGATAGTCAAGACGATAGCCAACTAGCTGACCCTAATTGGTTACTCGAGCAAGTAGAGCGCCTAAAACGATCCAACCGCGATTTGCAAATTACCTTGGAAACTACAGCTTTGCATGGCGATGTGATTGAATCCCAGCTACAAGAGGTAAATCAGCAACTCCAAGCTGAAATTGTGCGCCGCCATCAAAAAGAGACAATCTTACAGTCAATTTTAGAAACGGTTTCCAGACAGAAAGCCGATCTGGAGATGATTTTACAAACAACAGTTGAGCATAGCGACACAATCGAATCTGAACTGTACTTTCTCACGCAAAAACTCCAAGGTGAAGTTGGCGAGCACCAGCAGACTGAAACTGGTTTGCAGTCCCTTCTTAGAATTCTTTCCAAGGAGAAGAATGACTTGGAAGGAATCATGCGGACAATTATTGAGCATGGGGATGCGGTAGAAACGCATTGGTTTAACGAAGCGGCTGAAGCTAACCTACTAGCAACTGTTGATGGCTTAACCCAGATTGCCAATCGGCGTAAATTTGATGAGTATTTCCATCGCCAGTGGCAACAAATGCTAAACGATGGAACATCACTAGCTCTTGTGTTGGCTGATGTGGACTATTTCAAAAACTTTAATGATGCTTTTGGTCACCTAGCTGGTGATGATTGTCTGAGACAAGTTGCTCAGGCGATCGCTCACATTCTCAATCGCCCCTCGGATCTAGTAGCTCGATTTGGCGGCGAAGAATTTGCAGTAATCTTACCGCAAACTAATGCAGCAGGAGCGATGAAAGTAGCCGAATTAATCCAGTCTGAAATTGCTAATATCAAGGTTCCGCATTCTCGATCGCTAGTGAGCGACTATGTTACCTTGAGCATAGGCATTGTTAGTGTCATTCCCACGGCAACTCGTTCCCCCAAGGAACTAATTGATGAAGCCGATCAAGCACTTTACATTGCCAAGCAGCAAGGCCGTAACCGCATTATTTACTTATCTATGGTTTGACCTCTAACTTGAGTGACGACAAAGTGACGACAAAAAGTACTGAATTGTTAAATTATTTTTAGCTCGTATGGATATTACCCAGACTCAAGATCGACTCCAGGATTTAGTCAACAAATATAGATCGCAGGTAGATTTTTTCACAATCCGTTTAGAGGAATCAGAGGGAACGGATATATTTTTACGAAGTGGTAAGGTAGAATCTCTCAGTACGGGTCTTGCTAATGGCGGCCAGGTAAGGGCATGTCACAAGGGAGGTTGGGGCTTTGCTAGCTTTGATAGCTGGGACAAACTAGAGCAAAAGTTGCAAGAGGCGATCGCAGCGGCTAAATGGGTGGGTAACGAAGAAACCATACTGGCGGCGGTCGATCCTGTACAAGTAGAGAGATCGATGATTCATTCCGATCCACGTCAAATCCCTCTAGCGCAGAAGAAAGCACTTTGCAGTCGCTATACAGATATTTTGCAGTCGATATCCGACAAAATAGTTAGTACCTCCGTGCGTTATGGCGATAGTACGCAACAGATCGCGATCGCCACATCTGAAGGCACGCTAATTAGCCAATCATGGGCAGATTGGGAAATGCGTTTTGCTGCTACGGCAAGAGACGGGGAAACTGTCCAGACAGGCCGCGAAACCGTCGGTTCTAGACGCTCCTATAACGACCTTGAGAATTTAGACGAGCAGGTCAGATCGGCTTCGGAGCGAGCTGTAACGGCCTTGCGGCTACCAATCGTGCAGGGTAATACTTACACTGTTGCGATCGATCCGATCTTGGCAGGACTGTTTGTGCATGAAGCATTCGGGCATCTTTCTGAGGCAGATGCGATCTATGAAAGTCCTGACTTGCTAGAAGTCATGAGCCTAGGGCGCCGGTTTGGCTCCGAACAGTTACAGATTTTTGATGGCGCAGCACCATTTGATGACTTTGGCTTTCACCGTGGCAGCTATTTCTACGATGATGAGGGTGTCGCCGCGACTACAACTCAGCTAATTCAAGATGGGGTACTGGTTGGGCGCTTACATTCTCGCGAAACTGCCGGCAAACTTGGCGAAGCCGCTACAGGTAATGCGCGTTGTTTGAACTATCACTACCCTGCCATTGTGAGGATGACTAATACTTGGATCGGTCGGGGTAAAACACCAGTTTCAGATCTATTTAACGATATTCCCGTGGGTGTCTATGCCAAAAACTGGCAGGGCGGAATGACAAATGGCGAGATGTTTACGTTCACAGCAGGCGAAGCCTGGATGATTCGCGATGGCAAAATTGCCGAGCCCGTTAGGGATGTAACTCTCTCAGGGAATGTATTTCAAACCCTGGCGGATATTGAGGCGATTGGTAATGATTTCTTTTGGGATGAGTCAGGTGGCTGCGGTAAGGGTGGGCAAAATGGCCTAGCAGTGGGCTGCGGTTCTCCCAGTCTGAGAATTCGTAATGTTGTTGTGGGTGGAGAAGACTAAATTACGTGGCCAAATGGTATGCGCTTTTGCAGCTGATATTGACCACCTTCACTCAGAATATGTACTCGCAAATTGTGAATTGTGAGCGGCGCTGTATTACTTACCCAGAGTTGATTGCTATAGGAAACTTCGCCAGGATCGACAACCGTCACGGTACCTTTGCCCATAACTCGCATCAAACCATCCTGCTCGAAAATCGCGGCAGTATCTTCATCAATACCAATGCCCAGCTTATCTGGATGTGCGGCGATCGCCGTCATCAGTCTTGCCATGCGGTTGCGGTTGTGAAAATGCTGGTCAACGATAATCTCAGGTAAAATCCCCAGCCCAATCGCCATAGTCACAATTTCCTTGTGCGGGGACTCACCACTACCACCACCAGAAATCATATGGTGTCCCATCGCTGCTGCACCTGCACTGGTACCAGCTAGTACAAGTTTGCCTTTACGTACTCGCTCTCGAATAGCGATCGCTAGGGCAGTTTCCCCAATCAGGTTACACAGACGCAATTGATCGCCACCAGTCATAAAGACTCCAGTATAGCGATCTATCTGTGCTTCGGCTTCTTCGATGCTCTGTTGCTGACGCTCTCGAATATCCAGCACTTCTACGACTTCAGCTTTGAGTTCAGAAAAAATCTGATGATAAATTTGTCCGATAATATCTGGTTCGCGTGAGGCGGAAGGAATAATTGCAATTCGGGCAGAAGAAGCACCTGAGCATTCCACAAATGCACGCAGGATCTTGCGGTCTTGAACTTTGTCTTCACCACCGCCAATTACAATAACTGCTACTTTAGTTGGTTGAGCCATGCCTACTGCCAATGCCATTTCTTGGTCTAAATTCAGCATAGTAGCAGATCGACTGACAAACTGCTTAAGTCGCTCAATTTGCCTTTGGCCATGGCTCGTTTTTTGCTCTTGATTACCCCCCAACTTTCGCAGTGACCTCCTGAAAATGTTTGCAATAATTTCAATTATCTTAGAATAATAGTGCTGCAACAAATAATGCTAGCCTCACATTAAAGCATTGCCAGGAACCTAATGACAATCCAAACTTTTACTCACATGCTTTGAACCAGCACAACGCTTTGCAGGCTTTTGACAAAAATCTCTAGACGAATTTACTTGCAGGGAGGCTATTCCAGACCATATGTCTTAGTCGTTAGTCCAGTCTTCCTGGCTGAATAGATCGGATATGCGATCTCGCAGCAAAAATTGATTAGCTTCGAGTTCATGCTCGACATCGTCCCACTCGCGATCGGCGAAAAAACGACAAAGGGTATGAATGGGTTGAGCGCGAGTAAGACTACCGGTTTCAACTAAATGGCGAGCTTCGTCGCGTATGGCTTCAATTGAATAGTGGAGTGTGGGCAGCATAAAAAATAGTAATTAGGTATGTTTAGAGAAGAAAATGTGTAACTTTTTGTTGCCGATTATACAAATTATAGTGGATCTTTCAGCATTTTTCCTCATCCAAACGGTTAACTTTTGGTAAAGGCTAAGTAGCGATCGCGTCAAATACTTCCACAATTGCCCACACGGCTCTATACAAACTCTATACGAAAGTGAAACAACAACCAAATGTGTCTTTAGCGGCAATACTATGACTTATTCTTTAGTTTTAGTCATCAGCCCAGGTTTCTTGACTGAACAGATCGGAAAGTTGATCGCGCATTAAAAACTGGTTCATTTCGAGCTCGTGCTCTACGTCACACCACGCGAGATCAGAAAAGAACCTGCAAAGGGAGTAAATGGGCTGCTGACGTGTGAGACTACCGATTTCAACCAAATGACGAGCTTCATCACGAATAGCATCGATTGAGTAATGGAAGATATGTACCATAGAGATATTAACCTGAGTACATTAATGAACGGAAAACATTAAAACTCTTTGTTACTAAATATACGAAATTGTACAACGCTTCTAAGTAGTTTCCCTCAGTTAAATGATTAAAATTTTTTCGGTAAAAACCAGTAGTTGATACGATATCTAAATGATCTCTGGATTGCTTGACTTAACAGCATTGCGATCGTGCTTTAAGAGAAAATATAAATAGTATTGCCCTATATATTCAGGAGTTCTTATTAAAGTGATTAGTCAAGCCAATCAGTCGCCTGCCATGGATTCGGATCTCCCTGATCGCTACGAAGCCCCAACACAGAAAATTGCGCGGCAGATTTTGGCAGCAAGTAAGGGTTCTTTTTGGGATGGGCTCAAAGAACAAATGCGTCTTGACGATAAACTGATGGCTTGGGCGATGGGTAACGAGGGGTTGCGCGTGCAGTTGTTTCGCCTGATCGATTGCCTGCCATCCTTGCGCAGTAAGGCTGAAACCGCCAGACATATGCAGGAATATTTAGCTAGCGATGCCGTCAATCTATCTGCACTCAAATCTCTGCTAAATTTCAGTACTGATAACCCCAACTCGCCCACCGCGATATTAGCGGCTACCACTCTCAATACTGCTGTCGAATCCTTGGCTCGGCGCTATATCAGTGGTGCTAATCTGGGCGAGGCAATTAAAACTATTGAAAAACTGCGGCGCGATCGCTACTGTTTCACGATGGATTTGCTAGGGGAAGCTGTGATTAGCGAACCAGAAGCACAGTCATATCTGGATCGCTACTTGCACATGATGACGGAGCTATCGGCACGGGCGAAAACATGGACTGAAATCGCTCTGATCGATCGCGCTGACAATGAGAACCTACCCAAAGTACAGGTATCCGTGAAGCTGAGCGCCTTTTATTCGCAATTCGATCCGCTCGATCCTGTGACGACGGCAACTAAGGTGAGCGAACCTGTGAGGATATTACTGCGCCGTGCGGGAGAGTTAGGTTGCGGTGTCCATTTTGATATGGAGCAGTATGCCTATAAAACTTTGACGTTGGATATCCTGAAGCAAGTATTGCTGGAGCCAGAATTTCGCGATCGCACCGATGTTGGCATCACCTTACAAGGCTACCTGCGCGATAGTAAACAAGACCTGATCGACCTGATCGCCTGGGCAAAGGAGCGGAGTATGCCTATCACAATCCGCCTGGTTAAAGGAGCGTATTGGGATCAAGAAACAATTAAGGCATATCAACATAGTTGGGATCAGCCTGTCTATAGTCAAAAGAACTCAACCGATGCTAACTTCGAGCACCTGATCGAGATTCTGCTAGAAAATCACCAGTATCTCTATGCAGCAATTGGCAGCCATAACGTGCGATCGCTAGCAAAGGCGATCGCGATCGCGCAAACCCTGAATATTCCCATGCGCCACTTTGAATTACAAGCACTTTATGGCATGGGCGATCGCTCGACCAAACCGATCGTCGATATGGGTTATCGTGTAAGAATTTACTGTCCCTTTGGCGATCTGATTCCTGGGATGTCTTATCTAATTCGGCGGTTGCTAGAAAATACGGCGAATAGTTCGTTTTTGCGCCTTAGCACCAGCGAAACCCGTCCTGAATCTGAATTGATCGCAGCCCCAATTATGGAATCTACAGATGGCAAAAATCGACAAGTCATATTTGATCGCTTCGCTAATGCACCAGATACAGACTATGCCAAATCGCAAAAACGTATAGAAGCGATCGCCGCAATTAAATCCGTCGAGAGTCAGTTTGGCAAAACCTATTTACCCGCGATCAATGGGATATCAGTCGATACCGATACCTTTGTCGATTCGCTCAATCCCTCCCATTCATCTCAAGTGGTGGGACGGGTTGGTCTTGCCAGTATTGCTCAAGCCGATCGAGCCGTAGCGTCTGCCAAGCAAGCATTTCCTGGCTGGAAGCACAAATCGGTTACTGAGCGGGCTAATATCCTGCGGCGTGCCGCTGAGATTTTAGAGTCCCGCCGAGCTGAGCTGGTTGCCTGGATAGTCTGGGAAGTAGGAAAACCAATGCGCGAGGCTGATGGTGAAGTATCAGAAGCAATTGACTTTTGCAACTACTATGCCAAAGAAATCGAGAGGATTAGCCAACCACAAACCCGTAATGTTCCTGGCGAAGATAATATTTACATCTATCAACCACGCGGCGTTACAGTGGTAATTTCGCCTTGGAATTTTCCACTCGCGATCGCGCTGGGTATGAGTGCAGCGGCGATCGCCACTGGCAATACCGTCATCCTCAAACCCGCCGAACAATCATCAATAGTAGCCGCCAAAATTGCAGAAGTATTTCAAACAGCAGGAATGCCCTCAGGAGTATTTAATTATCTACCTGGTATCGGTTCTGAAATAGGAGCGCACCTGGTCAAACATCCAGATGTACATTTAATTGCCTTCACTGGTTCGCAGCAGGTGGGATGTCAAATCTACGCCGAAGCCGCCGTTTTACGTCCCGGGCAAAAACATATGAAGCGGGTGATTGCTGAGATGGGTGGCAAAAATACGATTGTGATCGACGAAAGCAGCGATCTCGACCAAGCAGTTGTGGGGGTAATGCATTCGGCGTTTGGCTATGCTGGGCAGAAATGCTCCGCCTGCTCCAGGGTGGTAGTTCTCGCCACGGTGTATGAAACTTTTATCAAACGGTTAGTCGATGCCACGCGATCGCTGTTAGTTGGTGATGCCAGCCATCCCGACACAAAAGTTGGCCCTGCGATCGATGCCGAGGCACAGGCAAAGATTCGCAGCTATATTGAGAAGGGACATGCTACCGCCACGGTTGCGTTAGAAATGACTGCGCCCGACTACGGTTTTTATGTGGGTCCGGTGATTATCACTGATGTCGAGCCTGAGAGCGCGATCGCTCAAGAAGAAATTTTTGGCCCCGTATTGGCGGTAATTAAGGCAGAGAATTTTGGGCAGGCTTTGGCGGTCGCCAATAACACACCCTATGCCCTCACAGGTGGACTATATTCGCGCACGCCCTCCCATATCGAGCAAGCTTATCGAGAATTTGAGGTAGGTAATCTCTACATCAATCGTAGTATCACAGGAGCTTTGGTCGATCGCCATCCCTTTGGTGGGTTTAAGCTGAGCGGGGTTGGTTCAAAAGCAGGTGGCCCCGATTATCTACTCCAGTTTCTAGAACCCCGCGCCATTACAGAGAACACCCAAAGACAAGGTTTTGCCCCTCTAGATGAGCTCGAGTTACAGTAAGAGCATCAGTCGGTTAATATGGTACTAACCGATTGATGTAGTTGACATGTCGTCCTCTCAGCCAAACCAATTATCGAGTAAGCTTGCAACCGCTTGGTCAGATCGGTCGGCTAAAAATCCAAAAACTTTACCATTAGTCCTGGTTATCATTGTGCCATTTGGGCTCCAACTGTTAGCTGCCGTAGGACTAACTGGATGGTTGGCATTTTGGAATGGCCAGAAGGCTACCAATGCTCTAGCAAGTCAGGCTCGAACTGAAGTCACCGATCGCATCCAAAAACACTTAAATCTCTATCTCGAAGAACCATTTCAAATCACTCAAGCTAACATCAATAGCGTTAAACTTGGTGAATTAGATATAGAGAATAAGATTGCGCTCGAACGCCATTTTGCTGTACAGCTAAAATTCTCACCTTCAGTCAGTCAAATTTATGTGGGTAGGAATAACGGCATCAATGTGCTAGCGGGGATGCTAAGCGACGGTTCGCTGATATCTAAAACAACAGAAAAATCTGGGCAACGACATGTCTACGCCTTAGATGACCTGGGCAATCGCACCAAGTTCCTAAAGGTTTTACCTGCGTACGATCCTCGCACCAGACCATGGTTTCAAGCTGCTCTCTTCCATAAACAACCGATATGGAGTGAGATCTATACATTCCCGCAAGGTGAAATCGGCATTACAGCAGCGCAGCCACTTTACGATCGCCAGAATAATTTACAGGGAGTGATGGCTGTCGATCTGATTCTGGCCAAAATCAGTGATTTTCTCAATAGTGTTAAGGTAAGTGCGAAAGGACAAACCTTCATTATCGAGCGATCGGGGCTAATTGTTGCTACCTCTACAGGTGAGAAGCCCTTTATCTTTGTGCAAGATAATCAAGGTAACAGCTCGACACATCGACTCAAGGCCACTGAGAGCAAGAACCCACTTACCCACTCCACCTCCACATTCCTGAGCGATCGTTTTGGCGATCTCCGCAATATTGATCGGATTTACCAACTAGATTTTAAATTGGGAGATAAACTGCAATTTGTGCAAGTTCTCCCGTACCACGATCCACGCAATCTAGATTGGTTAGTAGTTGTAGTCATGCCAGAAGATGACTTTATGGCACAGATTAACACGAATACGCGCAATACTTTTCTACTGTGTCTGGCGGCTCTGGGGATAGCGATCGTGTCAGGTATTCTCACATCTCGTTGGATTGCCAAACCAATCTCAAGACTGAGTTCTGCTTCTCATGAACTAGCCACACTGTTTGAATCGCCCATTCTATCTGAAGTAGATTTAGACCAAAATGTTAACGCATCAGGTATCAATGAATTAGAGACCTTAGCTCATTCCTTTAATCAAATGGCTAACAAGCTGCGCGAATCATTTTCCGCACTAAAAAAGACCAATATTCAATTGGAAATGAGCGTAGCAGAACGCACAGCTGCACTCAGTGATACCGAGACAGAACTGCGCGGACTGTTTGCGGCTATGAGTGAACTGATCGTTGTCCTCAATGCCGAGGGACGCTATCTACGCATTCCCTTAACTAATGCAGCTTTAATGTACGGAGCTCCTGATGAGTTAATTGGAAAAACTTTGCATGAGATATTTCCAAAATCCCATGCCGACATGTTTCTCTCCAACATTCAGCAAGTATTGAGCACGCAGAAAAATCTCAATATTGAGTATAGTCTTACAATTGACGATAAGGAAGTGTGGTTCTCGGCTTCCATCTCACCAATTGCGCATGAATTGGTAATTTGGGTAATTCGTGATATTAGCCATCAAAAACAAGTGGAAGCTGCTTTACAAAAAGCAAAGGAATCAGCTGAAGTTGCAAGTCGGACTAAGAGTGAATTCCTAGCCAACATGAGCCACGAGTTGCGGACACCGCTCAACGCCATTTTAGGTTTTACTCAACTCATGAGTGATGATGAATCTCTCAATGTTAGCCAAAAGGAAACTCTCGGTATTATTAATAGTAGTGGAGAACACTTACTCTGTTTAATTAATGACGTACTGGAAATGTCAAAGATCGAAGCAGGTAGGGTTGTGCTCAATGAAACGATCTTCGATCTCTACTATATGTTAGATAGCCTGAAGAATATGCTGAAACTTAAGGCTAAAGCTAAGGGTCTCAGGCTAATGTTTGAGATCGCTGCCGACGTACCTCAACATGTTTCTACCGATGAGATTAAACTACGACAAGTTTTGATTAACCTGATCGGTAATGCGATTAAATTTACTCAAGAAGGCAGTGTCATATTGCGCGTAGCATCACCTCCTAGACCGCCAACAGTGGGAAATGATGGCGATTTCACCGATCGCAAAGTAATCCAGTTTGAAGTCGAAGATACGGGTGTGGGTATTGCTGGCGAAGAATTATTTAGTGTGTTTAAACCATTTGTCCAAACTACATCAGGCCGCAAGTCGCAAGAGGGAACGGGATTAGGGTTACCAATTAGCCGTAAGTTTATTCGACTGATGGGTGGTAATATCGCATTTAGTAGTGGTCTGGGAAAAGGTACAACTTTTACATTTGATATTAAAGTCCAAGCTATTACTCTACCTGAAGAAAGCCAAAAGCTCCGAGAATTCGCGGCAGGTAATCTTTCTGAGTCGATTACAGTCTCTCCACCACGAATTCTACTAGCTGAGGATAATATTGTTAATCAAAAAGTGGCGCTACGAATGCTGAGCAAACTAGGCTATGAGGCGGATGTCGTACAAAATGGAAAGGAAGTATTAGAAGCATTAAAGCATCATCACTACGATGTGATTTTAATGGACATCCAAATGCCTGAGATGGATGGGTTGGAGACCACTAAACACATTCTTGAATGCAAGAGCGATCGCACCTGTCCAATAGTTATCGCCATGACTGCGAATGCTATGAAAGAGGATCGAGATCGCTATCTCCAAGCGGGGATGAAAGATCACATCGCGAAGCCGATCCGATTAGAAGAGTTGCAGAAAGTTTTAAAATATTGGAGTGGGAAATAATGCTTCATGCCATTCGGGTTGCGAAAACTTTACTCGTTACATACTATGCCTACATGCTGGAATATAGAGCAGAGCTGCTGCTGTGGGCACTGTCAAATTCCCTGCCCTTCATTCTAATGGGTGTTTGGATACAGGCATCAGAAGGTGGCAGATTTGGACTTTCTGCGCTAGATTTTACCCGTTACTTTTTAGCCGCATTTGTGGTTAGACAGTTTAATGTGGTGTGGGTAATTTGGGAATTTGAGAAAGAAGTTGTACAAGGGAAACTATCTAACAAACTGCTGCAACCGCTCGATCCTGTCTGGCATCATTTTGCGGGGCATGTGGCCGAACGTTTTGCGAGATTCCCTTTCATCATTGTGCTGGTGGGATTATTCTTTGCGCTCTATCCAACATCGTTCTGGATTCCTACAATCGCAAATACGCTAGGATTTATATTGGTGGTCGCGATCGCCTTTTCACTGCGCTTCTTGATCCAGTATACGTTTGCTCTATTTTCCTTTTGGACAGAGCGCGCTAGTGCGATCGAGCAGTTCTGGTTCTTAATTTATCTATTCTTGTCAGGATTAGTAGCGCCACTAGAGGTATTTCCGGCTAATGTCCGCGAGATCGTAATGTGGACTCCATTCCCATACATGGTGCATTTCCCATCTGCTCTAATTATCGGATTGCCCGTCAATTTTGGTAAAGGTATTTTAGTCATGCTAGGGTGGGGGGCGATCTTCCTAGTGCTAAATCGTTGGTTATGGCGTAAAGGACTGAAGCATTACTCAGGTATGGGAGCCTGACTTGCTGATATCCCTCAATCGTTGGTAGTTACTTCTGTATTCACACGGCCACTAAGTATTTGGACTGTTTGATAGTGCGTCGGCATTTTATGTATACAATTGGTATCTACTGCTTTTGCTATTTACGCAAATGTGTAGTAAATATAGATTTCAGGTTTCTGCGTTGTCAATATATAGGCATTGTCATTGATGTTTCATGACATTTGTGGAGATGTTATAATAGCGAAAAACTTGCTGTGCAAGATTTCCAAGACTTTACACTTAAGTCTACTTGACATCCTGACTAATCAGCCTGAGATATTTAGGCATCTCTATGCGATTATTTAGATATGGAGTGTAGGTGAATTTATGGGAGAGCCGCTAACGAAACAGCCACTTGTCGAGACTGTCTGCGAATTTAGGTTTCGCACGCAAGGAACATGGGACATAACTATACCAGGGCTTTTTTATGACCAAGTTAAAGATGACTTTCCTGAACGCGAAACAATCAACGAAATTAGCTTCCAGGTTTCTATTGGGGACAAACCGCTTGGTAATGTGCCGCAAGTCTTTGCACCAACGCAAAGACTCAAACTCCAGCGTCCTGACAAGTCGGCTGTAATACAAATTGGTTCAGATTTATTAGCGATCAATCATTTGCAGCCGTATGAGTGTTGGGAAGCTTTTCGTCATCTAATACTCAATATGTTCGACAAGTATACTTTGTTGTGTAATGAGTGCGAGATAGAGAGGGTTGGACTACGTTATATTAATCACATACCTACACCTGAGGATCCGTTATTTGAAATAGAGCAGTTTTTAACTGTTTTCCCAATATTTCCTAGCCCTATTAATCACGATCTGAGTGGTTTTAGTCAACTCTACGAATTTATGCTCAGTCAACCTCAAGCAGTGCTGCAACATCGAACGGGGATTATTGAGAAATTGGATAATAAGGTAGTATTACTACTAGACTTAAACTTTATATCTCAAGAGATCGCACATTTGCAGGAGAAATCGGAGATGCTTGACTGGATCCAGAACTGGCTTGATGAGGCACACAATCACATCGAGGCAGCGTTTATTGCTTCTCTCAATCCAGATTATTATGAGTCTTTAAAGTAAGGATAAAGCATGTTTGTTGTTAAAGCATCAATTACACATATCGACAGTCCTAGTTTGTCTCGTAGGGACATAGCGATTGCGGCTCCCCAACCAGTAGCAGCAGGTGTAGATACAGCACTGTCGTCAATGTCTAACTTGCAAACACCTCAACACGCTCACCTACAGGCTCGGCAGACTGAATTTGATTGGATAAACAACACCAATGCTTTTCAGCGATTAAAGCACCTTGTCACTCTGAAAGATAATTGGGATGGCTACGGAGCAACAAAATTTACCAGACAACAGGTGGAGAGGGCTTTGGATCTCTTTTCAGTGGTTTATAGCTATTTTATCAGTAGAGACCTGAACTTCTCGCACGTTTCGCCGTTTATTGCACCTTGCTCGGATGGAGCGATTTTGTTTGAATGGGCTGGCAAGAGGTTTCCCGATCGTGATTTGGAGATATACGTTCCTGCCGATCTAGACAAACCTTTTGAATATTTGAAAACAGATCAGAAAGAAGCAGAAGGAGTCTTATCTGATCCCAAAGAAGTGTTGCCTTTACTAAGCTGGCTTTTTAAAATCACAGATTCATGACCTTAAACTATCAAGTGCAATCTTCTGACCATCTATACAGGTGGCTACATCCAGGGCAATTCAATTGGGACGAAAGGAGGCCAACCTCTGCAGCATTTCGTGACGAATATATGTCAGTGGATGTAGCTTGCTTGACAACTCTTGCAGAAAGCTATGAAAGGGGGAGGAAAGCAAAAAAAG
>JANMRU010000020.1:0-1450 GCA_031388585.1 Pseudanabaena sp. SOY_30_concoct_251
GGCTCTGGCATTTTTGATACGCCCTTCAAATTTGACACTGGTGTCTTCTTCGATTTCATTTTGTAAACCTAATGAAAACTCTTCATAGGTTTCGTTAGCCATTACGGTCAAAACATTGACTTGTTTATCCTGCACCCTTTGACCTTCACTATTTACAGCTAAACGCAATCCCCGCCCGATTTCTTGACGTTTTCTGAGTTTCGATTTACTTTCGTTTAAGGTGCAGATTTGGAACACGTTGGGATTGTCCCAGCCTTCACGCAATGCGCTATGGGAAAAGATAAATTGTAAAGGTTCATCTAGACTTAATAGTCTTTCCTTTTCCTGCATAATCAGGCTGTAGGTATCGTCATCTTTTTTGGTGTTATTCTCTTTGCTATCGATCCAGATATCTTTTTTGTCCTTACCTTTACCGATTTTATCGCTGGCAAAGTAGCCATTATGGACTTGAGAAATGTCAAATGGAATTAAATCTTGATTACTTTTTTTCGCAGATTGTTTTGCAAAAGCTTCTTCAAACCAAATTGCAAATTTGCCTTGTTCAGGGTTTCCATCGGCGGTGTAATTGCGATAGTTGGCGACTCGATCAATAAAAAATAGGGATAATACTTTGATTCCTTGAGGTTTCAGTTTTTTGACTTTTTCAAAATGAGTTTGGACAGTACGCTCAATTTGAAATTTCATCACTTCATCGGTTAAGCCGCCTTGGGTTTCACCTTCTTTGAGAATAATTCCATTGGCAAATTCGATTTCCCGATCGCTTACTCGTATTTCATTTAAAATAAATCCATCTTGGTAAATATCGCGCCCGTTGGACTTCGCAAATAGATCATCACCCAAGGCGATCACTAGATCTTTTTGACTCACACCGCCTTTGTCATTAACGTAAATTGCGACTTTGACTTTGAGGTTTTTCTTACCTGCTTCAATCTTTTTGACCTGAATAAAAGCTGCATTATAGTTACTGTCGCTAGTAATTCCATCGACTTCGATTTGTTTGACTAAGCCGAGATCGTATGCTTGGACTGGATTTAGGGAATAGAGCAAGTTATAAAGATTGAGATGAGTAGCAGAATAGCGCAAAGTACATAGAGGATTGAGGCTATGTATGGCTTTTACTGCTGGATCTTTTTCCATATTTTGTGGCTCATCGACAATCACTATGGGGAGAGTTGATTGAATATACTCAATAGGCTTAACACCTGTTTCTCTGGTTGTATTTATGATGTTGCTGTCTTTATTAAAACTATCAATGTTAATAACTAGAATTTGAATAGCATTAGAGGTCGCAAAATTTTTCAAGCTGGTGAGATTTTTGCTGTCATACATTACTTAATTGATTGGGGGACATTCGTACAGGCTTTGAAAATGTTCATGGGTAATTTCTAGATTTTTGAGAGTACCTTCACGAATAGCTACTTTAGGAACAACGATTACAAATTTTTTGAAT
>JANMRU010000063.1:0-11277 GCA_031388585.1 Pseudanabaena sp. SOY_30_concoct_251
GTGAAATAGTTCCAACCCCACTGAGTTAATACCAACAGTTTATTATCAAATTCAATCAAATAATAGATATGCAAGAATGTCCAGATTAGCCACGCAGGTAACCCAGTAAACTTCATAAAGCGCATATCCACTACCGCCGCATTTCTGCCAATTACAGCCAAGCTGCCCCAATCGGTATAGTGAAAAGTCGGCAGAGTTTTACCTGCAAGCCTAGCTTTGATTAACTCAGCGACATACTTGCCCTGTTGCATGGCCACAGGAGCGACCCCTGGCAGGGATTTATTATCCTGGTGAGTGTAGTTTGCCAGATCCCCGATCACGAAAATATTGTCATGGTTTGGGACGCTTAGATCTGGTGCGACCATTACTCTGCCTGCACGATCTAGCTCTACCTGCGTACATGCCGCCAAAACCTTCCCCATCGGTGATGCCTGGACTCCTGCCGCCCACAGGATCGTTTCCGCCGCGATATGTTCGGTGCGATCGCCACTCTTGATCGCCACAACCTTATTAATAATATCCGTGACTAAAGCTTGCGTCCTCACTTTTACGCCTAAATTTTGCAAGGCTTGCTGTGATGCTGCGGATAGGTCGGTTGGGTAGGTCGGTAGAATGCGATCGGTGCCCTCAACCAATATAATTTTCGTTTCACTGGTATCGATGCTACTAAAGTCATTTTTGAGCGTACTGTAGGCCAGTTCAGCTAGTGCTCCAGCCAACTCTACACCTGTAGGCCCTCCTCCAACTACCACAAAAGTTAGGAGGGCACGCCGCCTTTCTAAATTGGTTTCTTTTTCAGCTTGTTCAAATGCTAGTAGAATCCGACGCCGCATCTCAACTGCGTCCTCCAGGGTTTTAAGTCCTGGGGCTGATTCTGCCCATTCGTCGTTACCAAAATAGTGATGACTTACACCTGTCGCAATAATTAGCGTGTCGTAGGAAATTTTCTCGCCATTGCTAGTAATTATTATTTGCTGCTGGGGATTGATATCAACAACTTCACCCATCAACACTTGAGTATTCTTGTGATTAGCTAAAATTGATCGCAAAGGTGAGGCAATATCCGCAGGTGATAGGCCACCTGTTGCTACCTGGTAGAGCAGTGGTTGAAATAGGTGGAAATTACGCTTGTCTAATAAAGTGGCCTGGACAGCGCTCCCTAGGGCTTTTGCTGCATAGAGACCGCCAAATCCACCGCCAACGATCGCCACACGATGAAGATCGAGACTATTGTCAGTTGTTATTTGCATCTTCAAGTACCTTATAGGATCGCCTAGCCAATTATGGGGGAAGATGCGTGAATTGTAAGTAGTTGGAGTGACTGTTTCGGCAAATTACCCGATCCTATGAGATCCTAGAGACAGTTAACGACATTGCAAGGAGATTGCCTAGAATGGCTCAAGATCGGAAGTCAACGGTTGTAATTACAGGTGCCTCGTCGGGGGTTGGTTTGCAAGCGGCACGCGCTCTAGCTCAAAGAGGAGATTGGTTTGTAGTAATGGCCTGTCGCGATCTCGAAAAGGCCGAGAAAGCGGCGGATTCAGTCGGAATGGCTTTAGGTACCTACACAGTTATGCACCTCGATCTGTCGAGTTTGGCCAGCGTCCGTGACTTTGTGAATAAATTCAGAGCTAATGGTAGATCCTTGGATGCGTTGGTATGTAATGCTGCGGTCTACCTGCCGATCGCAAAGGAGCCTCAACGCAGTGTGGATGGTTATGAATTAAGCGTTGCCACCAATCACCTCGGACATTTTCTGCTGTGCAACTTAATGTTAGAGGATCTGAAAAAATCATCGACAAAAGAGCCCCGCTTGGTGATTTTGGGTACTGTGACCGCCAATCCCAAGGAATTAGGCGGTAAGATCCCAATTCCAGCTCCTCCCGATCTAGGCGATTTGAGTGGTTTTGCCGGCGGCTTTAGAGAACCAATTGCCATGATTGATGGTAAGAAATTCAAATCTGGCAAAGCTTATAAAGATAGTAAGCTCTGCAACGTCATGACTATGCTGGAGTTGCATCGACGCTATCACGAGTCAACAGGTATTACATTCAGCTCTCTGTACCCTGGTTGTGTGGCAACCACGGCGCTCTTCCGCAATCACTATCCCCTATTCCGCAATATCTTCCCATTTTTTCAAAAGAATATTACGGGCGGGTATGTTTCTGAAGAATTATCAGGCGATCGCGTCGCCGCCGTAGTTGCCGATCCTCAGTTCAACAAATCTGGTGCCTATTGGAGCTGGGGCAATCGCCAAAAGGATGGGCGTGAGGTGTTTGAGCAGGAGGTCTCCGATGAAGCCAGCAACGAAGCCAAGTCTAAACTGATGTGGGAGTTGAGCGCCAAACTAGTTGGACTGAAGTAAGAAGCAAAGTGCTCGATCGTTCGTACTGAAAGGACTTAAGGTTGGGGATTCAGGGCTGCGATCGCTTTCTCCGACCTCAAGCCAACAATTAATTGCAAAACCGCCGTTGGAAGCGCGGATCGACCTTATCATTTTTGCGAGAATTGCATGAATGGCAAAGAGTTTGCAAATTGCTAATATCGTTTGGACCACCCAATGTTAATGCCACTATGTGATCTACCGTAAGCTTTGTTTGTAGATCGGTTTTGCCGCAGCTTTGACATTGATAGCGATCGCGTTCAAACACGTATTTCCTAACTTCTACTGGAATGTGAATTCGAGGAGTTGCGTCCATTTTTCTCTTTCTTTTATCCTGTTTGCAAACTTTAATCAATTATCAATCGCTATCCTGAAGTCTCATCTGCCGAATATCATCAAGTGGTGATTCGATCTGATCGGGACAAAACTCTAGCGTAACATTAACTCTTAGCTTGCCTTTTTGCCATTGCTTCTCGCCCAACTTAAGGACTTCGCACTCTAATCCTTCATTTAGCCACTTCTTTCTGTCTTGATAGGATTCATGATTCCAAGAACTAATATTAATTCCTAAAACTGTACATTTCAATTTTTGCAATAGAACGCTTATTTTGAGCATAGGATGCTGTATAAAAAGATTGCCAGGATTTTCCTCCAGGGATAAAACATCTTCACTGTTCTCTAGTGTCTGAAATTGATTTTCCATGAATATCTACGATAATTTCCTTTCCATTTTATAGCCAGCGCCTAGATCGTTATTGACAGATTTTAATTGGGGGTGTGGGGGCAATGCCCCCACAGAGGGGTTCTACCCCTCCACCCCGTCCTAACCTAATTGGCGATAGCAATAATATCCCGATCGCTGTAGCTCAAAATGCAGCGATCGGGACGTTCTTCTTTAAATACTAAGTATCAGTTGAGATGACATCAATCGTTTGATCGAGATTTAAAACGCTAGATCCATCTTCTACTAACTCTAGATTAGCTTGAGATAAATCAGGCTCTGTGGGAACGACTAGCAAGTCTGATTGACTGACTAAAGGCAACTTTTTGCGACCTAGTTGCATTGCTTCCAGACAAGCATTGATAGAGGCAACAAATCGATTGTAGGCATCGATATTGGCTTTAACTTCTGTTTGCTGCTGCTGGTTAGCTTTCAGCTTCTCCTCGGCTTCTTTCTCTAGAGTTTGCTCCAGGTAATCCCGAGCGCGATCGTAGTTCTGTAATATTTCTTCCGCTTGACGATCTGCGCCAGCTAGCAAATGGGTATTAAGAGTTTGGTTTATAGTTTGCCGAAAAGTCCGTACTACAGAATCTTTAACCTTGTACTCAAAATCCAACTTGAGTAACTGCCGAATCGAAGGCTCTGCTTCAATCATACTTTGGTAATCGTAGCCGCGACAGGCTTGCTGTAGTGTTTGCTGGAGCTGGTAAAAACCGACTGTACCAGGACTATTTGCATAAAATTCTGGCCTTTCCCGCACATAGCGATCGCATTCAACTATTGCCTCATTTACCAAAGCCTCTGTTGCATTGTGCTGGAGGCGAAGAAAATACAACTCAACCCCACAGTCATTACCCAACAGGCGATAGAGATCGCGATAATAGTCCATCTTTTTGACGCGATCGATCAAGCTTTGGAAGAAATTCTTGATTAATTCCTTGGAGCACTCAACCAAAATATCTTCAAGCTCATTCGCCAAGTAATAAAATCCTTCTGTCAAAATCCCCAGAACCGGAACAACAGAATTACGCCGATGGCTGGCTTGGGCGCGTTGATGGATTGCACCCACCGAGAAGTTAGCAATTAGCTCGTCTAGCCGATGTACCATGCGAGATTTTAACTTGAGATAGTCGGCTTCATAGGATAGGTTATTGCTGCTTGCCACTGCTTCATTTACTTCTTGCGCGATATGTTGCCTCAACTCATCACCGATCGCCTTGAGATCTCGGCTGAGTTGCTGTAATTCCTGCGCTTTAATCGCATCAACATCGCGAGGTTGGCTCTCCAGTTTTTGCCACGCATTTAAATAAGACTGCCTTAGTGCAATACATAGGGGCTGTAGATCGTCAGCAAGGCTGGCAAACAAAAGTGGTCGCTTTTCCTCTGTGAGATAACGGCTAATTGCCGAGCGAAATTCCTCAATACCGCTATCTGCAATCAACTGGTTGACTAGGGGAGTCCCCAACTTATGCAGCAATCTGACATATTTTTCGTTTTTGACATTAGTCTCTAGCACATTATGTGGAATTTGGAATTTATTGATATCCAATTTCCCAGACACCAGACAGTAACTATTGAACTCATTAACAAATTGAGGAGTACCTTCCTGGCCTCCAACTGCTTTAACACTTTCGGTAAAGATAGAATCTAGCCCAAAGCGATCGCTGTCACTGGTATTTTTAATTTGACTGCCATAGAAACCAAGTAAACCACTGGTTTTGTAGATTCTGTTAGAGTTATCCCGAAACTGCGAAGTGATAATTCCATTGAGGCGATCGCGCAGTTGATCGTTTGTCCATGTTTCATCAATACGATTAAATACGTAAAATACGCGATCGCGAATACTAGAATTCCGCTGAATGGTTTCGCTCAACTCTGTTTCTTCGGAGGTCATCTCCCCAGTCGCCGCAGTTTTGAGTACAAATACGACTGCTGATGTATCGGGATGTTCAACTTTTTTATAGGTCAGTTCCGCATCCTTTTTAACAGGTGCATCAATACCAGGTGTATCGATAATCACATTGCCATCTTGTAACAATGGGTGCTTGCAATAATATTCAACGCGCTTTAATACAGCACTGTTAGCACCACGTCTTGCATAGCTAGCGGCTTCCTTAAGGTTGGAGAAATTGAATTGCTCCATAGAAAAAGTAGCGTTCGTTTGCGTCTGGATGCGATCGCGATTTGAGCTAAATCCTTCTAGCAGAAGGCACAGGGCATCGGCTTGCTTGGCGTTTTCAGATTTAGCTTTGCCACCTTCTTTCTCGATGATTGCACTAGCCTGGACTTGGAGCTGCTCGATCGAATCACTTTGATTGATATTAGTGGGAGCAGTCAGACCGATACGCTGACACAATGCCTTGATCTGTTCGCGGACTTCAACTTCACTCAAGAAGGTGAGTACTACACGCTCTTGGTCGGAGTCAGGGTAGGCAATTTTACACTCCGTACCCGTAGCATGTCCCTCGGCGCTATAAAGTAACTCTCGCTCTAACAAGGCATTAATCAGCATGGACTTGCCTGCGCTAAATGCCCCAGCAAATACAATCTCAAATGTCGGGGAGATGGCTTTCCTTAAAGAAGCTTGCACAGCAGTAGTATCCTGTGCTCTTAGAGTTGGTTCTTGACGGAGCAGATCGAGCAGTGATTCAACCTGAGCTTGCAAGTCTTTACACTGTGGTAAGAGCGAAACAGATGACATAAAGTTACTCACTCGATTAATTTAGAGTTAGCTGAGATTTTTATTTCAAATCAAATACCTATGACTGAGAGAGTTGGATATCTTTCTCAGTCATATTGCCTATAGATATAAATTGTACCCGTGTATTCTGGATAAATTATCGCCAGTTTGAAGTGGCGATCGCTGAAGTGCTTGGCTGCTTATCTAAAAAGCGATCTAGTTACCGATCGTAATTTCAATTCTGCGGTTGCTTTTACGACGTGCCTCGGTGTCATTATTGGCAATTGGTTGACTATTGCCATAACCCACCGCAATCCAGTCATAGGAATTCTCCCCCCGCAATCGCATCAGATAATCCCTTACAGCTAAAGACCGTTGATAGGAAATATCAAGCGGGCTGATCCCCTTAGATTCTGCCGCGATCGCGGCGACATCAGTATGGCCATTAATGCGAATGCTCTTACCGCCAGACAGTGGCAATTGTGCTGCTACCTGGTCTAAAAGCTTAAAGCCATCAGGCAAAATAGTGATTTTATTCGGTTCAAATAGCGCATCGGCTGAAAGCGTAAATACTTGTTTCTTGGAGCTGAGTGCGGCTAGACTAGGCTGCCAGATCAGCTTTGGTTGCCACATTGCAACGCATGTACCAACGATACCTGACACACTAATACCAACACCTAGAATTAAAAGGCGAAAGACAAACGCCAGAAATGGACGCCAGGGTGATGTTTTTGGGGTAAGTGATGGGGCTGTTTCTGTCACAAGGATCGCTCCAAAATTGCTAATGCCTCGACAGGAACCTAGTTTAGCGGACGATGGCAATTTACCCAAATTCTGTACGGGCAAACCTAACTCTTGCTTAGCCAGGTAATTGCCGCTTTGAGCCACGCCTCTACATCCTGACTTTGCGACAGCACTGGGGAAGCAGATACACTGCGCAACGCTTCGCCGATCTCAGATGGCGTATAGCCTAGTGCTAACAGCGTCATCTCCACATCTTCTTGTACTGCGGAAATAACGGGGATTATGCCTCCTACCTGATGTCGCCAATCAGCTAGTTTAGTCTTTAGCTCTAAAGCTAATCTTTCTGCCGTTTTATTACCTACTCCAGGGGTAAGGCTAAGTACGCGAATATTACCAGTTACTATAGCTTTGACCAAATCCTGTAATCCTAGTGTATTCAGTAGCGCCATTGCCATCTGTGCCCCCACCCCCGACACACTGATCAGTTGGCGAAACAAATCCCGTTCAGCTGCACTCATAAAACCAAACAACACTGTTTGATCTTCGCGCACTTGCATGTGGGTGAATAACTGAGTCATTTCCCCGGCTGGAGATAACTGCTTGGCCGCACTAGCTGTGATCACCAAATCGTAGCCAATGTCTCTCACATCCAGAGTCAGGATGTAGCAGGGGGAAGATTTGCGCGATGAATCTTGTGCTTTTAGTAGGGCGATCGCACCACGCATGTATCCAATCATCGACGCTGTAGCTTTAGCGGGGGGAATTTAGGTAGCTGGACTGAGGCAAAAGAGGTAGATACCTTGTGCTTACTGCGATCTATTAAGGGTGCGGGTTCAGGTTGTTTTGCGGGAGTACTGAGAGCTTTAATTAACTTGGGTGCATCTACTTGAGATGCAATCTGGTCATGAGGATAGTCGCTAGTTTCGCCAGGAACGAGATCGGCTGACACATCAATTGGCATTTCCTCTAGAGAAGGTAGCACAGGTTCAGTGACGCTCTCAGGTAATAGTTCGCCTAAAGAAAAATTGAGCTTGCTAGCGAGTTGCTCGAACTCGATAATTGACATCTCAGGCCCTGGAGTTGCTGCTTGGGTTACGGCAATTTGCAGAGTGGGTATACCTAGTTGGTCTTGTTCTTGTGCTTCAACAGCCAGGCCAGGGGTTACTGAAGGCGACCATGCATCTGTGTCGTTAGCCGAAAACTGAGTATCCGTTAGGGCATCAGGGGCATCTGCTTGTTCGTCATCCAAAAAACGTTCTAGTAGCGCTTTAAGTTGCGATGTGTGGTTCTGCTCGCGTTTGAAGTGGGTACGCAGGTAATCGCACTTAGCATTTACCTGTTCTAATTGTTCGCACCTATCTTCGAGATCCTTCTCTAGCTCAGCGATACGTACCTGAAAATGCTCAGCTAACTCATCCTGTCGTTGCATCACCTGCTGGGATAAGTCTAGCTTTTCTTGGGTTTGTTGGAGTAACAGATAGGTTCGGTCGTATCTCTGGTTACAACTATGAAGCTCTTGCTGCAAAAGATTTTGCGCTTGTTCGGTCTGCTCTGCCTGGTGAGATATTGGGGCTACCTCCAAGGGATTACCAAATTCAGCCTGACTCATAATGTGTTCTTGCTTCAAAACAACATTGCTATTTGCAAATCCTAGCCTAGAATTTACTATTTGTCTCTTTTATTAGGCTTAAAATCTAAATTAGCAACTTTTTAAGATCTAGTTTAAGAGCGATCGCTCGTGGTTGCAAAGGGAACTTCTTAAAGAATAAGGCAGAATTTAATCAATTTCACAGATATTCAGCAAAAAGATAGATTTATAGTCGTGAATGATAAGATTTGTCTACAAAGCCGCTATTTGTTAGTGGTTAGCAATCAGTTTTTATTTGTTTAGAGGTGAAGGAGTGGAACCCCTTCGCGAGGGCGTAGCCCCACACCCCCAACTTACAATTCGTATAGGATTGCTGAGAATTGCTAAAGCCTGCTTAAAAGCTAATTGCTAAAAGCCAGTCGCCAATTGCAATTTTTGATTCCCTGCGTAACATCAGTTTATTAATTAGCAAGTACCTTTCTGAGTAATATTTGTGAGACTTAGCAAAGCAATCATTGCCTACAAATCTGGAAGCGATCAAAGCCATAGTTTGGCCGAAAAGTGCGCTCATCAACTAGAAAGACTTAATTGTAAAGTTTTGATGGGGCCAAGTGGAGCTACTGATAATCCATACCCCGTCTTTCTAGAGTCAATGCAAGATATAGATCTGGCCTTAGTCCTAGGTGGCGATGGTTCTACGCTGGGAGCGGCTAGGTATCTTGCATCGCGATCGGTACCGATTTTAGCAATCAACTCGGGCGGTCACCTTGGGTTTTTAACTCAATCAGCAGAAGAGTGTGCTGATACAGAGGCTCTGTGGCAACGCCTGCGCGAGGATCGTTTTGCCATTGAAAAACGTATGATGCTGCAAGCACAGGTTGTAACCGTAGATCCTAGCTACGGTAAGCCCTCAGGACAGAACTGCGGCCCTTTTCTCTGTCTGAATGAAATGTGCGTTAAGCCTGGTTCTACCGATCGCATGGTTACTGCCGCCCTAGAACTGGATATTGAAGGTGAAATTGTCGATCAATACCATGGCGATGGCTTAATCGTGGCCACGCCTACAGGCTCGACTTCCTACACCGTGGCAGCTAGTGGCCCAATTTTGCATCCTGGTATGGATGCGATCGCAATTACGCCGATTTGTCCTTTGAGCCTTTCGAGTCGGGCGATCGTATTGCCACCGCGCTTGTTGGTGAGTATTTGGCCTCTAGACAATAACGACCTCAGTCTCAAGCTATGGACAGATGGGGTCTTGGCAACTTCGGTTTTGCCTGGCCAGCGCGTAGACATTCGCATGTCCGATCACCAGGCGCAATTTATCGTCCTGAGGGAAAACTATTCCTATTACCAGGCTTTGCGCGAGAAATTATTATGGGCAGGCGCGCGGGTGCGCTACCAAAATCAGCATCGCGGCTAACAGGAGACTAATTGCCAAATTTTAAGGTTTGCAAGCTGGCCGCACACAATGGCGCTAGTTGCTCCGAATCCTTGGCAAAAAAAGAGCATGTGAATACTAGCTTCTTGTCATCCTTGCCTGGGAAAAAGTAAAAGATCTGCCTTAGCTCGCGGCCCAGTTGTTTCGAGTCAAGCGCGATCGCCACACCTAAAGTGCCGGAGTTAGTCTTAAACTCAGATCTACCAATTTCTTTAAACTGCTCAAAGGCTTGGGAGATAGCTCCAATATTGATCTTGATGTATTCGTCCATCGGGCTGGGTGATGACTCTTCAATCAGCGTAATGCTGGCTGAGGGCATATTAGTAGCATCAGCAACAAAAGCTACATAGTCCAATCCTGAAACCTCTTTGCGAATCCAGTCTTTGGGTGGCTGTATTGATATGCCACTTCGCGCGTAGGTGTACTGCAAACCTAGTGGTAACTGCTCACTAGTCTGCAAACTGGATAGCGGTGGAGAACCAGGTGATGTCGTAAATGTTGTTTCCTTCTGGTTATTGTTAGCAGGAGCAGGATTACATGCAACTAGTAATAATGCTGCGATCGCCGTCATTGCTAAAAATAAGCTTGAATTTTGAGCTGAGCTAAAGTATGTCATCGTCCACGAATGATTTAGGATTGCTATATGTGCTTTGTGCTAGTAAATATCCTAGCGATTGCTTCAACCAATTTAGTCTAGCTGTAGCCCTGATATATGAATTTAGGCCGAGTTATTGCCATTGCCAGTAATGTATTTCGCGAAACCGTGCGCGAACAGGTACTTTATTTAGTTCTGTTATTTACGCTGGTATTAGTTACTTCGGTTACTTTGCTGCCGCATTTAGCTGCGGGGGGAGAAGATAAATTAACGGCTGATTTTGGTTTGGCCGCAATCGAGTTATTTGGTTTGATAGTGGCGGCATTTGTTGGTAGCAATCTGATTAATAAGGAAATCGATAAGCGTACAGTTTTTATCTTGGTAGCTAAACCAATCAGCCGAGCGGAATTCGTTTTAGGCAAACATCTGGGAATTTCTGCTGTGCTGGCAGTCTTAGTGGCAATTATGTCCGCAATTTTTATTGGGTTTGCGAAGTTCAAGAATATTCCAATAGAATCTCTTGCTGTAATTGTGTCTGGCTTTTTCACCTTCTGGCAACTGATGCTTTTGAGCGCATTTGCGATCTTATTTGGCTCGTTCACGAGCTCTTTACTTGCCACGATGCTGACACTTGCTACGTATTTAGTGGGCAATTTTAGCCGCGATCTTCTGTCCTTGGGGGAAATATCTAAGAGTGAGAGTTTTCAGGCATTCGCTCGCACGATGTATTTAGTCCTGCCCGATCTATCGCGCTCTAACCTCAAGAATGAGGCTGTATACGGTATTTTGCCAAGCGTGGTAGACCTATTAAACAATGGTGTTTATACCTTGAGCTATGCGTTACTGGTGTTGGCGATCGCAATTTTAGTATTCGCGAATCGACAGTTTTAGCTAAAAAACCATGTAATTGCTCAACTGGGGTAAATTGACAAAATCCGCAAATAACGATAACAGTGAAAGGATGAAAGAATTACCAACCTAAAAGAGCTAACAGAGGAGACAAAAGATGCCTTGATAGTTAAGCTATGGGAGGAATTACAAAAATTACCGCAGGCACAGAAAAAGAAACCAAAGAAAACATTGAGGAACTCAAGTCTACCCCCAGCGCAAGGATTCAAAGCAGAGGTG
>JANMRU010000065.1:0-11154 GCA_031388585.1 Pseudanabaena sp. SOY_30_concoct_251
GGCTTACTGGATCGATCGCTTAAATGCTTCTGGAACTGCTAAGAGTTTATTAGATGATTTCTGTCAAAAAATTGATGAGTTTCAGCGAGAGCAATGTCAAGACTGGAACGATCTCATATCTCCATTAGAAGAAACTAACACAGAGATTAATGCTGAGAGCGATCGCAACAAACGTAAAGGTTTAGAACGGCGGCGCGATGGGCTTGAGTTTGAGCTAGAGAAAATCGCCAAGCGCAAACTACATGATGAATTGGTTCAGGCAAGTATCTTACCTATCTACGGATTTCCCATTGATGTTGTCCGCTTGCTCACAGGCGAAAGCAACGAGTATAAATCCTCACAAGGTAAACATCGACTAGAACGCGATCGCCGTCTAGCGCTGGGAGAATATGCACCTGGTCAAGATGTAGTTGTTGATGATCGCGTATTTCACAGCGTTGGTATCCATAGCCCAAGAAATCTAGAGAAAAAATATTACTGGGTTTGTAGAAATTGCAATCACTTTATTGAATTTAAAACTCAAGACAATCACATCGACCAATGTCCTGTATGCCAACACACGCCCACATCAGCAGTTGACAAAGCAATTAACGAATATAAAGTCCCCAAAGCATTTGTAACAGATTGGGCGGTAACTGCAAAAGTCACACCATATCTCAAACCAATCCGTCAACTTACATCACAAGTATTTCTGGCGCATTCAGGAGATCCCAAACCAGATTTATCTGTAGAAAATATTTGCCAACTTACCGTTAGTCAAAATGGTACTTTTTTCTTGGCAAATAAAGGACAAAGAAACTTTAATTTTACCAAGCAAGGATTTCATACTTGTGAGAGTTGCGGATTAGATGTAAGCGAACAAGTGCGTAAATGGGACGAAGAAAAGCAGAAACTAGCGCGTAGTAAAAAGGCTGTCACCACATCCCCTCCAAGACCTACGCATCTACATCCCCTAAATGGCAAGACTTGCTCAGGACGTTGGAATTTGATTCATTTAGGTCATGAATTTAAAACTGACTTTCTCAAAATTCAATTCGATCGCGCCACCAAACCATCACTTTTATTCGGTGCTGATGCTGTGACCCATATCGTTGAAGATAGAGTAATCGCCTCAGAAACAGAAATTTCAAATAGTCGTGTTGATTTTTGGCGCTCGCTCACCTATGCATTACTTGCCGCTGCCGCCCAAGAGATTGATGTACGCCGAGAAGAACTTGATGGTTTATTTAGACCATTAGAAAATGGACAAGCTGAAATCGTCATTTACGATAATGTCCCTGGTGGAGCGGGTTACAGCCAACGTATTGCCGACAATTTCAAAGATATTCTAATTGAGGCATATAGGCTAACTGATTCTTGTAGCTGCGAAAGTAGTTGTTATGACTGCCTGAGAACCTATTCCAATCAAATATTTCACCACGAACTAGATCGAAAAGAGGTCGTTAGATTTCTTCAGCCAATTGTCGAGAGCGTAAGCCCTGACGAAGTATTACAGAATTTTGCCCCTAGTTCTAGTCGTGTTCGATTAGAGATAGTCGCTAATGATCTAACTGCTCACTGTCGTATGGCTACCACTGGCAGCATAATTTACCTGCCACAACTAATTGATCGATTTTGTCTAGATCGTGGAGAGCCAATGGCTTGGGTAAATAAACTCAGCGATATGGTCACAAAATGTAGTCCACTCACCCTCATCTTGCATGAACTGCCGCAGCCTATTTCTGACCAAAATTTGGTTTTACGCAAGCGTCTATCACAATGGATAGATCTAGGGAAACTTAAGCTTTATCAAACAGATATAGTTGAGTTGCCAACTCTTTATTTACAAACTTCACCACAAAATTGCATTGCACTCGGACTACACCAAGAATCTGAAGAACAACTCCTATGGCTACAAACTCGTAGTCAAGAAGGTGTGAAAACTATTCAACAAAAACTAAATGATTGGCTAGTCGATGCCATAGAGATTAGATCAACTGAGCTAGAAGATGCAAATACGCAGGTGATATTTCCAGAACCAGCTTGGGGTGTTCTTAATTTGGTGGAGTTACGGCAAAGATTAGGACTAGAGAAAGTTCTGATGGGTAGTCGAGTAATAAATATTACTTATCGCGATCGCTATCTTGATTCAACAGGAGCAAGATATCTAGTGGATCTCTTGCAAGGAGAGTGGTTACATAAAAGCACCCAAGTTATGGTGAATATTCTTGAAGATCCAGACAGACCTAATCGTTTGTCAGAAATTGAAGAGCGTTTTGAGAGCATTGCAGGGCAAGTTATACAAGGAGATTACAGATCAAATTCAGGAATAAGTGATCGCTTTATCCATGCCCGTTCGCTAGAAATTCAGAACCAGGATGGTCAATACTTTAAAATCTTATTTGATAAAGGGATGGATTTTCTGAAAAAGTCTTTAGATCAAAGGTATGAAATTAAAGAGCCAACCTATATTGTAATCACTCGCCGAATATAAAACTGGTGAATGGCAGTATCAGCTTGGCACTAATGCTTGAAATCAATCGTCACAGTGCCATAACTGTTCCAGAACAGTGCCGAGCATGACTATAATTTAGGGAAATCTTTACGAGCGATCCAGAATTATGCAACCAGACACAATCCTGACCGTAAACCAGCTCCAGGTCGATTTCAAAAGCGATGATGGCATGGTTAGTGCTGTTCAGGATGTGTCTTTTCAACTCATCCAAGGGGAAACGCTAGGAATTGTCGGTGAATCTGGCTCGGGCAAATCCGTGACGGCTCTAGCAGTTATGAGGTTGTTAGGGCAAACTGGGCAGGTTACTAAGGGCGAAGTTTTATTTGATGCCGGTGCGGGGCAGGTAAACCTGTTGGCCTTACCGCCCAAAAAGATGCGCCAATATCGGGGCGATCGCATCTCGATGATCTTCCAAGAGCCAATGACCTCGCTTAACCCTTTATTTACCTGTGGTTATCAGATTGTCGAAACAATTTTGCAGCATCAGAATGTAACTAAGTCTCAGGCCGAAGTGCAAGCGATTCAGCTATTTACAGAAGTGCAGCTACCATCCCCCGCCCAAATTATGAACCGCTATCCCCACGAACTTTCGGGTGGGCAGTTGCAACGGGTGATGATTGCGATCGCGATCTGCTGCAATCCGATGATTCTGATCGCGGATGAACCAACTACAGCCTTAGATGTCACCGTCCAGGCCACCATTTTAGATCTGCTTAAACAGATTCAGCGCGATCGCGGCATGTCCATGATCTTTATTACCCACGATCTTGGTGTAGTCGCAAAAATTGCCGATAGTGTGGCCGTGATGTATAAAGGCAAAGTAGTGGAATACGGTAATACCCTAGCGGTATTTAGACAACCCAGCCATCCCTATACCAAGGGTTTAATTACTTGTCGCCCGCAGCCAGAGCTAAGGCGCAAATATTTGCCCACGGTCAGCGATTTCATGGAAGAGGTAGATGGCCAAATCATCGAAAAACAACCTGAAGATTTCCGATTGCAACAAAGCACTTCCGTTACAGAAGCCGAAGCAAAGCTACAAGCTTTAAAGGCCAAGGAGCCACTCCTGCGCGTGCAAAATATGTGGGTGCAATTCCCCGAGCGTGGCATTTGGGGGATGACTCGTCGCTATGTTACAGCAGTCAACGATGTCAGTTTTGAGGTTTATCCAGGTGAAACCCTTGGTTTGGTAGGTGAGTCTGGCTGCGGCAAATCAACGTTAGCGAGAGCCATTTTGCGCTTGATAAAACCCATGAGTAATAGCAAAGTTTGGTTTGATGGTCAGGATGTCTCAGAGATCGAAGGAAGAGATCTGCGAAGGTTGCGGCGCGAAATGCAAATCGTCTTTCAAGATCCATTTGGTTCGCTTAACCCGCGCATGAATATTGGTGATGCGATCGCCGATCCATTGATCGTTCATAGTGGAGCTATTGCCTTATATAGAAGCAAGTCAAGCCGCCGAGAGCGCGTAGCTTATTTGTTGCAACGGGTGGGTCTGAATGTGAGCGATATGAACCGTTATCCCCACGAATTTTCGGGTGGCCAGCGGCAACGCATTTGTATTGCCCGAGCACTAGCCCTCAATCCCCGACTGATCGTGGCAGATGAGTCTGTATCAGCTCTAGATGTGTCTGTACAAGCGCAGGTTTTAAATTTGCTGAAGGAATTGCAAGAAGAGTTTGGTCTTACCTATATCTTTATTTCCCACGATCTCAGTGTGGTCAAATTTATGAGCGATCGCATCATGGTGATGAATCGAGGCAGAATCGAAGAAATCGATACAGCCGAACAAATCTACAGCCAGCCTCAAACCGCATATACACAAAAACTGATCGGCTCAATCCCTACTATGAATCTAGTGCAACTAGAATATTAAATATCTGCTAACGGGGAGGTTTAAACCGATAATTGATATAGCGATTTTGATAAAGCTGATGACGAGTTGCCGAATTCTAAACGCTATAAACTCATAATTTAATCAGATCTAGAATAATTTAGGTAACATCAATGCGAGTTAAGCTTTGGGGAACAAGAGGCTCCCTAACAACTCCAAAATCCCCTGCCGAAATCGAAGCACGCACCAGAGAAATACTGTACGGCTTTTTGAAATCGGGAGGCCATCAATTATCAGATGTGGAGCCATATCTCAGTACTTTGATGCCTTGTCATTTTGGCGGATTTGGCGGTGAGACAATCTGTGTAGAAGTCAGTAGTAAGCAACAGCAGATTATCATTGATAGCGGTAGTGGCATCCGATCGCTAGGCTACGAATTGATGAAAGGCAAGTGTAGTCGAGGGCAGGGTGAGTTGCATCTTTTCTATACGCATTTTCATTGGGATCATCTATCAGGGTTACCATTTTTTGTACCGCTATTTATCCCTGGCAATAAGATTCACGTTTATGCCGTCCAAGCGGAACTACCAGAAGTGTTTCGCACCGTATTTCAAAAACCCTACTTTCCGCTCACCTTAGAACAGGTAGATGCGAAACTTGAGTTCCATATCCTCAAACCCCGACAACCATTTAAATTAAACGATCTGACAATAACTCCCTATCGTCTCGATCACCCCGATCCCTGTTGGGGTTATAGGATTGAGTCTGGCGGCAAGATATTCTCGCACTGTGTTGACAATGAGATGACACGCTCTACCCGTGAGGCATTGGGTGAAGATTTGCCGCTCTATCAGGGCGTAGATCTAGCAGTGATGGACGCACAGTACTCGCTATTTGAAGCAATGGAGAAAGTTAACTGGGGACATGGTTTTGCCGTAGGCTGTCTAGAGGTTGCTATGCGCGAAGCAATCCGCCAAGTACTATTTGTTCACCACGATCCAGCCGCATCGGACAGCAAAATCGCCCTGGCAGATACAGAAGCCCGCATAGTTTACGATCGCTATCTCAAAGCAGCGATGAAAGCGAATCGGCAGCTCCATGAAGTGGAGTGGGCTTTTGCAGGCGATGGCACTTGCATTGACATGTAAACATCCATGCGATCGCAAAAATCTAGTAAGCTCCCTTGCTAAATAATACTATCCGTAAAGTCTCGATGAGAATTTCCAAATCGAGGTTAAATGACCAGTGATCGATATAGAATAGATCGAGACGAGCAGCATCATCTATGGTGTCGATATTAGAGCGTCCCGAAATCTGCCAAAATCCCGTAATGCCAGGCAATACGACATGTCTGGTGTGATGCCACTCTTCAAATCTAGCTACATCTCTAATCGGTAAAGGACGGGGGCCAACCATGCTCATCTGTCCCATTAGTACGTTAAATAGTTGTGGTAGCTCATCAATACTAGTGCGACGCAAAAAATGGCCGATTGGGATAATACGCGGGTCGTGCTTAATTTTAAACATGACTCCATCCTTACTCTCATTCAGGTTCTCTAACTCCACCTGTCGTTGTTCGGCATCCGTACACATAGTTCGGAACTTCCACATCCGAAATGCCTGGCCGTACAATCCAATCCGTTCTTGACTGTAAAAGATGCTGCCTGGAGAATTGAGTTTAATTGCGATCGCTACAGTCATAAACAAAGGAGCTAGACAAATAATGCCCAACAGCGCACCGCAGATGTCGAATAGCCGTTTTAAGCGATATTCCCAAACCGCAAAGAATTCTGGTTCTATTCTGATTGTAGGCATCCCAGCAAATATCTCAGGAGCACCCCTGCGATGTAGCATGACTAGACTGGATGGGACTAGCCGCAAACTAATCTGAGCGGTGCGCAATTGCCAGTAAAGGTTAGATGCAAGTTTTGTCTCTGGCAAACTATCGGCTAAAACTTCCCTAGCACCCGAACTTTTAATTAATTGCATAGTTGATGCTAAGTGCGCCTGCGAGGATTCTACCGTACCAACAATTCGATAACCCGTATGTCCTGCTAGCATCTCGGTAAGCAACGGTATGCGATCGCTAGGAGCAATGATAAATACTGGAATTTGGGGACGAGTGAAGCGAAATTGGTTAAGCAAAAGTGTGACGAACAATCGCAAGCCAATCACAAATACAATGCTGCTAATCCATGATGTGAAGAAAAGCGATCGCGGTGCATCTAGTTTGGGATCGTAAAAGTAGGCAACAACCAAAGAGAGTAAGTAGATAGTACTAATTACCTGTGCTTGTTTAACATAGTTACGCCATTGGGATGCTGCTGTGTAAAAGTTGTGATAAGCAAATAGCACAAACGTAAAAAGGGCAAATAACCAAAATAAGCTAGATAAGCCTAACCATTGCCACCATAGTAATTCTGGCGGAATTGGCGCAAATGACTGATTTAGCTGCTCTGCAAAGTGCCAGGCTGTAGCAAGACCACATAGATCCGCCAGAGCTAGGACAATCGCCCCAAACCAGCCAATTTCTGGTTGAAGCACCATCTCTAGTTTTTTACTGGCTCGAATATCACGCATAGTTTCTACTGGAGAGCGATCGCATTTCACAACTGAGGACTCAACTCTAAACCCTAGCTCATGTTGCCCAAATTTTGTCCAGGTGATTCGGCATACCTGTTTTTGAATTAGACTTTAGTTTGTTCCGTTCGCACTTAATCCTATGCCTACACAGCTTCAGTCCGAGGCTATTTTGCCCGAAGACATCTCTAGTCCTGAGACACAGCAATTAATAATCGCTGGGCGAAAATTTAGTTCGCGTCTGATGACTGGTACAGGTAAATATGCCAATTTTGCGGTGATGCGTGATGCGATCGCAGCTAGTGGCAGCGAGATTGTGACCGTGGCGGTACGGCGCGTGCAAACCAATGCAGCAGGCCATGAAGGGCTAGCAGAAGCCCTTGACTGGAGTAAGTATTGGCTACTACCTAATACTGCTGGATGCCAGACCGCTGAGGAGGCAATTCGCGTCGCACGGCTAGGTCGGGAAATGGCTAAAATCCTCGGACAAGAGGACAATAACTTTGTGAAGCTGGAAGTAATTCCCGATGCTAAGTATTTGCTGCCAGACCCACTTGGTACATATCGTGCCGCCGAACAGCTAGTCAAAGAGGGCTTTGCCGTCCTACCCTACATTAATGCCGATCCGCTATTAGCTAAGGCGTTAGAAGAGATTGGTTGCGCAACAGTAATGCCGCTGGGCTCGCCGATCGGTTCGGGGCAGGGCATCAAAAACGCTGCGAATATCGCGATTATCATCGAACAAGCTGGAATCCCGGTGGTCGTAGATGCTGGGATTGGGGTACCGAGTGAAGCATCAGCCGCGATGGAAATGGGGGCAGATGCACTATTGATTAATACCGCGATCGCCCAAGCTAGCGACCCGATCGTAATGGCAAAAGCTATGGGAATGGCCGCTGAAGCAGGCAGAATGGCTTATTTTGCTGGACGCATTCCTATCAAAGCCTACGCCAGTGCTAGCTCACCAACAACAGGTACAGTTCACTAACACTTAAATAATGGAAATTACTCCCTCGGCAAACCCTTTCCTCAATCTCCAATATGAGCCAGCAATGGAGGAATTGGGAGATGACTATTTTGATGTGGTGGCGGCGGCGCAATTTCCAATGCATACTCTGCGTTGGCGTAACGATCTGATCCTTCCGCAAATCGGTTTAAATCCCACTGAAGTTGAAGACGAACACTTTGTCGAAGCATTTGGTCGATTTCAAAGTGTTCGTCCCTTTTTAGCTCTGCGCTATCACGGTTATCAGTTTGGTGAGTACAACCCGCAGTTGGGAGATGGCAGGGGTTTTCTGTATGGACAAGTAAGAGGGGTGGATGGAGAGTTATATGATTTTGGAACTAAAGGATCTGGCCGCACTCCTTATTCTCGCACCGCTGATGGATGCCTCACACTGAAAGGAGGAGTGCGCGAAGTATTAGCAGCCGAGATGTTACACCGCCTGGGCGTAAAGACATCGCGCTGCCTCAGTTTGATTGAGACTGGGGAAAAATTGTGGCGTGGCGATGAGCCATCGCCTACGCGTTCGTCGGTGATGGTGAGATTCTCGCGATCGCATATTCGTTTTGGCACATTTGAACGCCTCCATGCAATTGGTCGAGCGGATTGGATTGAAAAGCTCCTAAACCATGCGATCGCAATATATTATCCCCATTTAATCCAAACGGCGACTCCAATAGCGCAGAAAGAGCTATACGCTTTGTTCTATACCGAACTAGTGCAAAGGGTAGCAACTCTTGTAGCGCAATGGATGGCAGCAGGTTTCTGTCATGCCGTATTAAACACGGACAATATGTCGATCGCGGGTGAGAGTTTTGACTACGGCCCCTATGCATTTATCCCAACTTACGATCCGCAGTTTACCGCAGCCTACTTTGACTACTACGGACGTTACTGCTATGCCAATCAGCCTGCGGTATGTTATTGGAATTTAGAAATGTTGCAATATCCGCTGAGGATGGTGATGGAACAATCGGATATGGAATCGGGGTTAACGAAATTCAAAGAGCATTATCGAGAAGCATATTGTGGAATTATGCTGAATCGATTGGGATTTGAGCAACTATCTCCTCAAGAAGCAGAGGAAATTATTACCCTCACCCTGCAATTCCTGAGCTCAACGCAGATGGGCTACCATGAATTTTTCAATGCACTCAAGCAGCAATTCGATCGCTCTTGGCGCGAAGATATTACTCGTATCTTCAGTCAGTTAGATCTGGAGCTAAGCGATCAGAACAAGCAGATTCTAGAAAACTGGCGATCGCTCTATTATCAGTATTTAATCAGGATGCCTGAAGCTGAAATGGTGGAGATCGCAGCAAGATTGAAGCAACACAATCCTACAACTATTTTACTGCGGCCAGAAATAGAATCAGTATGGGAGCGCATCGCGCAAGAGGACGATTGGCAAGCATTCAATGATTTGGTTGCGAACATTCAAGCTATGTAGAGATATAGCGATCGCCAATTAGGTGGTTGACGGAGTGGAGGGGTAGAACCCTCGTCAGTTAATAAAATGGAACTAAAGCCATTATCCTAAAGATATCGCAGTTGGTTGCCCCCAGATCACGCGCTCATGTTTGTAGACAACCATGCCAGGTTTTGCCCCCTTGGGTTTAAACACATACTTGGGTTCGGTGAAGATTGTGGGTACGCGATCGCTCAGTCTAGCCTGACTATAATAAGCTGCCAGATTTGCAGCGGCCTGTAGATCTTTGGTGTCAGGTACTGCGCCTGGCTCAAGACGCAACAGTACATGGCTTCCAGGAATCTCCTGGGTATGGAACCACAGATCGTAGTCTCCTGCAACGCGGAAAGTGAGAATCTCATTCTGAAAGTTATTGCGGCCTACCCAAATCTCAAATCCCCCAGGACTTTTATATCGATGGCAATTGAGTGGCTCTTCCTTCTTATTCTTTCTTTTTGCTTTATCGTCAATACGAAAATTTGAGATTTTGAGATAGGCTTGCACAGCTAGCTCCTGGCGGATTTCTTGCAAGGATTTTAGGTCATCTGACTCTAATTGTGCTGCCAGCGTCAATACCTGCTTTAAATAGTTTATTTCCGCTTGGACTGCTTCTAATAAAGGTGCGATCGCTTCTTTAGCTCGTTTTAATTTTCGATGCTGCTTGTAGAGATTTTGGGCATTCTGCACTGCGCTTTGGCGCGGATCGAGATTGATTTCTACAGATAGGTTGGTGACAAAGTCTAATACCTCTATCCTTTGCATCCCAGGCTGCCAGTCTTGCAGATGTCCCATTAGTAAGTCAGCCTGATGTTTTAGCTCATCTGAATGCTCTGATTCCCCTAGTCTTTGCTGAAAAGTATCAGCCTTGTGCTCCAATTTCCCAATCTGGACCTTAAGTACCTGAGAGATTTGTTGCCACAGTTGCTGAAATTCCTGCTGCTGAGTGCGATCGCTATAGTACTTGTGGAGTAATTCATTGACTTGAAACTGCGGGTTAGCAAGCCGATCGCTGGGATCTAAGGGCTGATAGCTAATTACTGTATAGCCTTTATCTGTTAATTTTGGTTTAAATTGCCGAGTTTCCAAGCATTGCAACCAGGTTTGCCAACCTCTATACAAGTTTTGCCAATCTGCATCGGTAAGAGCATCTGTTGTAACCTTGCCATCAATTTCAGATGCGGTGAGGAGCGATCGCACCAGGACAGAGCTCAAACCACGGTAGTTAGTTAAAAGGCTGCGACCAACTTCTTGAGGGATTAAGATCAGGCGATCTCGCCAACTTGCAAACGCTTCGGTAAGCGTGGGTATGGTTTCTAACAAACCAGGTGGTAGCTCGTAGGTATCGCCAGTTTGAATGGGACGAACCCTAGACTGTTTACTACTGACTTGGTGCGCTGCCGTCACGATCGCATTAGCGCTATTCACCAAGATTACATTGCTATACTTGCCCATTATTTCCACGTAAAGATGCCACAAAGGTTCATCTCCTGGACGGCGCGCAAATTGCAGATCGACAACTCTCTCCCACGGGCTGACCATCTGCAAACCCACTAATGCCAAGCCCGCGACTTGATGCCAAATTTGTTGGCTAAACGTAAAAGTATCTGGATCGTTTGGAGGTTGGTTGCTCAGGTGTAGTCGCGCTGACTGGGGATGCCAAGAAACTAACAGCCATTGTTTAGCTGTAAAAGTGCGCAGACAAAGGTAAAGCGTGTGGCGATCATATTGATATACCTGTTCTAACTTAGCTGGCAAGCAGCAAGTTGCTAACTCAT
>JANMRU010000106.1:0-13677 GCA_031388585.1 Pseudanabaena sp. SOY_30_concoct_251
TCAAGGAATTGCTCCCAACAATGAACTATGCAATCAGTGCAGCAGCAGCCTGGGGTGGCACTGTAGAGGTGTTCGAGACGAATGTCTATAAAACCATTGAGCTATTTGAGTCGCTAGATCCGCAGGTATGTGAGCGGGCGATCTACTTTTCCACAGCAAGTATTCTTGACGAGCATAACGAGATCCTCAAAGAGGCAGAAACAATTGGCACTGACTATATTCGCTCCAAGCACGCCTGCTTGCAAAAGCTAGAGACGTTACCAATTAGCGATCGCCTAATTACCGTATTCCCGACCCTAGTATTTGGCGGTAACGGTAAAACTAAACCATATTCGCACCTATCATCTGGGCTGAAAGAAGTAGCAAGTTACATTAATCTGATTAAATGCCTGAAGGCTGATGGCAGTTTCCATTTTGTGCACGGGGCTGACATTGCACAAGTGATTACTTATTTGTTGACGGCAGAAAAGCCTTTATTGTGCGATCTCTTACCCGCCAGATTAGTTTTAGGAGCGCCGCGCTTAACTGTAAACCAGGCAGTACGAGAAGCCTGTGCATATCTAAACAAAAGAGTCGGCTGGCAATTCGATCTCACCCCAACCTTAGTCAATATCTTGATCAAAGTATTTAACATCAAGATGGCAGCCTGGGATCAGCTTTGTGTAAAACAACGCCACTTTACCTATGACGTAGTCAGTCCTGAAAGTTTTGGACTCACGTCTAAGTACTCTAATATGGCCAGCCTACTTACGGAAATATAATCCTTGCGCTCCTTGAAGATTTAAGGGATAATCCCCTCGCAATTATCCCAACTGGTTGGGGGCAGGCACGCAGGCACTGCCCCTACGATATTTCGTGTACTTTGCGAACTATTTAATTTGTGATAGAACGGCACGGGCAGCGTCTAATGTCGCGGCGATATCGGCATCTCCATGTGCTAGCGCCGTAAACCCAGCCTCAAATTGCGATGGAGCTAGATATACGCCATGCTCTAACATGCCACGGTGGAATTGGCTAAACTTCTTGAGGTCGCTAGTTTTAGCATCTTCATAGTTGTTCACCTGGATGTCGGTAAAAAACATACCAAACATAGCGCTCATCTGATTGCCAGTTGCCGCATGTCCTGTTTCGTGGGCGATCGCTAACATCCCATCCGCAAGCGTTTTGGTAATTTTTTCGAGATACTCATAGCTGCCAGGACGCTTTAAGATTTCCAGAGTTTTAATCCCCGCAGTCATAGCCAGGGGATTCCCCGATAAAGTGCCTGCCTGATACATGGGACCTGCAGGCGCAACCATCTCCATGATTTCGCGTCTGCCACCGTAGGCACCAACGGGCAGGCCGCCACCAATCACTTTGCCAAGCGTAGTTAAATCAGGCGTAACGCCAAATTTGGCTTGAGCCCCACCATAGGCGATGCGGAACCCAGTCATCACTTCATCAAATACCAGCAAAGCACCATTGGCATGAGCAATTTCCTTGACACCTTCAAGAAATCCTGGTTGAGGCAAAATACAGCCAGCGTTACCTACCACTGGCTCCAGAATAATGCCAGCAATTTCGCCAGGATTTGCTTCAAATAAGGCTTTAACTGCCGCTAAATCGTTATAGGGAGCGTTGAGCGTATTTGCTGTAGTTGATTTAGGGACACCTGGGGAGTCAGGCAAACCTAGGGTTGCAACACCCGATCCAGCCTTGACGAGGAACATATCGGCATGGCCGTGATAGCATCCCTCAAATTTCACGATTTTGTCGCGACCCGTAAATGCTCGCATCAGTCGCAATACTGACATGCAAGCTTCTGTTCCAGAGTTAACGAAGCGCACCATATCTATGCTCGGTACGGCCTCAATTACCATTTCTGCCAGTACGTTTTCTAAGACACAGGGAGCGCCAAAACTAGTGCCTTTAGTTAAGGCTTGCTGCAATGCTGCGATTACTTCTGGATGGCTGTGACCAACAATCGCTGGCCCCCAGCTACCAACATAGTCAATATATTTATTGCCGTCTATATCCCACGCATAGGAACCCTCAACGCGATCGAAGACTATGGGTTCGCCGCCTACAGATTTGAATGCACGAACAGGCGAGCTAACGCCACCTGGCATTAAGTCTTTTGCCTTGGTAAAAACTTGTTGTGATTTGGTTGTATTAAAGATTTGGGCGACCATATTGCTAACTTAGTTTTCTTCTCTTGCCTAATTTAGCTTGATGTGCGAATGTGCTGTCGCAAAAATACCTGTTTCTTAACGTTGATTTACAAAATGGCTCTACAAACTGTTTATGAAACTGTTTACGATCGCAATCGTCTTCATGACCTTGGCAGTGACTAATGTCACACTTTTTATCACTTTTACACACTGTCGATCGATATACAAGGTCAGTAAAATAAACCCAGGAGTTATGAATTTAGGAATTTTTGTAGAAGGAAGAGAAACAAAAGTAGACATGGGAGAACGCAAATTACTATAAGGTGGTTTGGAGTAATGCCTGGGCATTTAACCAAACCTCTATAGTTACTTTATTGATAGCTGCGACCTATTAAGTTTAAAGAACACAACCCACCTGAACACTTGTGCACAAACAACCTTCTAAGTACTTGCCATCACTACGAATCTTGATATAAGAGGTACTTATGAGTTCTACTATTATTAGAGAGTTAAAGCTCTCAGGTATATTCGATCTAAATTGCAGCAGCGCGATCGATCGCGCGGCAAAGGCAGCGATTAGGGACAGTATCGCTACTTTACTGCTCAATATGCAGGAAGTAATTTTTATGGATAGCCGTGGGCTAAGGGTTCTGGTGTGCTTACTCAGGACGCTAAAACCATATGGGATTGGGGTTGCCGTATGTTCGCTTAGTCCCCAAGTTAAGGTTTTATTTGAAATTACTTCTATGCATCGACTATTCGAAATTCACGATTATCGTACAGGTTTGGAGTTGGACGAAGTTGATAAGGTGACCGATATTCAGCTAAGTGCAGCATGATTTTTACGCTAATAACTGCATCAACTCGATTGGTAGACCATCTGGGTCAGCAATGAACGCTACCTTATAATTGCGATCGCCAATCTGTTGGACTGTGGGTGGTAATAGTAGTTTTAGCTTGCCCAATTCCTGCACTAGCTGCTTAAGTAACAGTTCTATATCCTCAACACAAAAAGACAGATGGTAGTAGCCGACATAGTGTTGATCGCTGAAGCAATCGGGCGCAGGTTTCGGTTCGGGTATTGCGATCAGTTCTAGATGTGTACCTGCTCCAACCATCCAGCAAGCCAATGTAATCCCTGCGGTAAATCGCGTTTCTACCTCAAAACCCAGTTTTTCGTAAAAGGCGATCGCGGCAAAAATGTCAGCTGTGCGAATAGAAGTGTGATGGTGACGCATAGGTTAAAGATATAATCTTGTTAAAGCTTGGCTAAAGAGATGATTGCATCAATATCCCTGAACCGTATAGAAATCCCTACTGGGCAGAGAATCTATCTGCATGATATTGACTGGCGGGAATTCGAGCAAATTTTATTTGAGCTGGGGGAAAAAAGGGCTACCCGTATTGCCTATTTTGGTGGAGAGTTAGAGATCCGGATGCCATTACCAGAACACGAACGTGCCAAAGTGCTAATTAGCGATCTTCTGAAAGTTTTACTTGAAGAACTAGATTTAGCTTGGGAGTCACTGGGTTCTTCTACGTTCAAAAAACAGAGCATGAATGCGGGAATTGAGCCTGACGATTGCTTTTATATCGAAAATTGTCAAGCGATGATTGGCAAGAAACGTCTAGATCTGACGATCGATCCACCCCCAGATCTAGCGATCGAAGTTGATTTAACATCTCCTACCCAAATCAGTGCTTACGAAGCCCTAGGAGTTCCAGAAATATGGCGGCTTAAGAATGGGAGATTAGCAATTTTCATACTCTCTGAAGGGCAGTATATTGAGTCTTCTATAAGTCTAATCTTTCCAGCTTTGCCAGTTTTAGAGGCAATTTCACATCAACTGGCGCGTAGTACGGAGATATTGATGAGTGAAGCTAGAAAGGAATTTCGACTAGAAGTCCAACAATGGCCTAAATAGCGCTTCACGCCAAAACAGCATCACAGATGAGATTTTGGATAGTTGTAAGTCGTAGATGATGAATCTTTGCGATTAGAGCGATCGCCCTTGGGCTGCGATCGCGTATATTGAGTGACGACATCATAGGCAAATCATATGGGATCTGGCAGATTGTTAGGGGGTTTGGGTTTACTTATTTACTCAATCTTTGTGTTGCTCTTAGAGAGCAGTACTGAGGCAATCAAATGGCCCTGGGTTCTAATCTGGCAAACTGGACTTTTTTGCTTGATGTCTGTGACACTACTAAGACTTTGGCAGCGACAGCAAACCTTTTGGCTATTGGGTAACAAACTAGATTGGGCGATCGCACTCCTGTTTATCTCCCTCTGCCTATCTACAATTTTTGCGCAGTTTCCTGCCCAGGCGCTTTGGTACAGTGCGATCGGGTTTGCATTACTGACGGCAATCTATACCACTCACCACTACTTACATCAAAGTTCCGCTCAGAAAAATAATTTAATCTGGTTATTGACATTTCAGGGTGGGCTTAGTCTAGCCTTCATTGTTGAGAGTTTGGTGTTATGGATAACTCTCGTTTTCACCCCAAAAGTTTCACTGCTAAACCAGTTGCAGCAGATCGGCATCAACTTCAGCTACGATTTTTCTGATATTACCGCACGTAATGGGTCACCGATAGGCCACCAGAATTATGTTGCTGGTTTTTTGATGTTAGCGATCCCTTTGCTAGTAGGTCTAGCAATTATTCAAAAACGCAGACGACTAATCTGGTCAGTAGGAGCTGGTTTGGGATTGGTCGATCTCTATACCACTAGTTCACGTGGTGGTTTCCTAGGAATATCAGTGCTATTGCTGGCCGCGATTCTGGTGATGTTATTCCGCAGCAAAGCTCGTCTCCAAATTCTGTTGGGTGGTATGGGCGCGATCGCTACTACAGCAGTATTAATTGTCTTTAATAATCGCCTGCAATCCCTAGTCAGTGGCCTTTTGTCAGGACGCGGTGGAAGTGAATTACTCTATCGCATCATTGCCGCCTATACTGGCGGGCAAATTGGTTTAGACCATTTGGTGTTTGGAGCGGGACCAGGTTCTGCAGCTTTGTTGTACCAGCGCTATCGACCTGACTGGGCAGGCCGCGAAGCCGAAATGATGTTTCAACTGCACAGTACCCCTGTACAAATCTGGGCAGAGCTTGGTAGTGCCGGCTTGCTAACATCATTAGTCGCGATCCTTGCCTTACTGGGATTATTTGTGCGCTTACATTTCTGCGCAAGTTGGCAGCGCGATCGCAATCAACAGATCTTTACTTATGCTCTGTTTGGTGGGCTTTTAGCATATGGAGTTCAGGCTATAACAGATTATCAGCTCGATGTCTTTGCGATTAGTGGCAGTTTAGTCATTACAGTTGCCAGTCTTGCCTACATCGGCCAAATCCACACGAAAGAATTGGTTGTACTTGGAGATTACGCACAACCAAGGCGATGGTTAGCAGCAACAGTTACAGCATTTTCTGCCGCTGCGATCGTTTGGATCGTTCCAGTTGATGCAGCATGGCATTTTTCCAGCATCGGGTTCAATTCCTTAGATGACATCGCATACGATGCTAAGAATGGCGATCTAGATAAAGCTCAAGAGGATTTGCAGAAGTTTAAGCAAAATTTGCAACGTTCCCACGAACTAGCTGGTTGGGAATCCTATTATCCCTATCAGTTGGGTTGGAATTTGGGTAATCTATCGCAAATATATCCTGACCCTAAAATGAAAGATCAATTAGGCCAAGAAGGTTTGGCCTGGTTAAAAAAAGGAATTCAGGCGAATCCCAATCAAGAGTTTGGTTACAATAGCGCCGCTTGGCTAAGTCTCGGTCGAGGAGATGCCAAGGAAGCAGAAGGTTTTTTTCGCAGTGCTTTAGAGCTGGTGCCTGCTAAACGTGGGCTCTTTTATGGTTTAGGAGTCAGTCTATTCAATCAACAAAAGGTGGATGCGGGTTATGCCGCGATCGCACGGGAGTGGCTCAATGACCCGATATCTATTACTAGTCCTATTTGGCCTGCGATCGAATGGCAGAAGAAGATTTCCCCAAATTCTGTATCGGAATTATTTGGCAAACTATCTAACTTGCGATCTACTGTAACCAAGCTCAGCAGGCAGGGAGTCGTGTTCGCATCTGCTCAGAAATTAGATAACCTCTACCAGCAATTGCTAGACACTACACCTAAGCAAAGCGAGTTGTACGCAGAACTGCTCCATACTCGCGCAGTAGTAGATTGGTGGATAGGGAAGCCAAATGCTGTAGAACAAATGCACAAAGTTGGTAATCCCACGGCGCAAATGTTGGCTAATGCGCTGGAAGACAAAAAGTCAGTACTTGAGTCTGTAATTAATAATCCACTCACACCAAACCAACTGGCGATCGCGGCCTGGTTCAATCGCGATCGGCGCCTTGCTCTACTTGAGAAAGCATGGGCAATGGCAACTAGTAGCTTGCCTGATCGAGATTCCGCTGCGATCGTGGGTGCGATGACAGAACGCATGAATCAATCAACCAGTTTGGATGAATGGCTGCGCAAACCCCTACAAACCAACGATCCCCTGAACCTAAAATCTCGTCGTGGGCGGGCGGGCTTCAATGTAATTAGTCGCCATGACGATAGCACTGTCCCCGTGGTTGATTACCTTCAGGTGGAATCAAACGCCATTATTTCCACGTTTTTCCCAAGCCTATTTCCTACTCAGGGAACTTTAGCTATTTCAGGGTTTTAACTAACCTGGTGAAACAATTGCAACTATGCGATCGCGATCGCTGATAATTAGTAAATGGCAAATGCGGCATCGCCTAAAATCTATGCTCAAATTATCAAGCAAAAAATCTTCATGACTCAAGCAACATATGTTCAAAATGCTGATTTCGATCAACTTTTAACTTCTACAGAACCAGTAGTTGTTGATTTCACAGCAACCTGGTGCGGTCCCTGCAAGGTGATTAGTCCATTTATCGACCAACTGGCCGAGGTATACGAAGGACGCGCCAAAGTAGTCAAACTTGATGTCGATCAGAACAAAGACAAAGCCAAAAAATATGGTATTCGCAGCATTCCAGCCGTGCTGATTTTTAAAGGCGGTGAGGTAGTAGAAACCCTAGTGGGCAAATCCACCTACGAAACTTTTAGTCAAGCACTGGAAAAACATCTCTAGATTTTAAAGGTTAGGGAGAGTGCAAGTATGACAAGTATTGAGATCGCTGCGAAGTGAATATTATAGAGATAGAGGTTTAAGGAGAATCAAGAGTGTTGATCGAGATCGCATCATCGGTGGAATAAATTAAATGTCTAACCAAAAGCATGTTTTTCTTGCGGGAGCCAGCCGTGGAGTAGGACGGGAGATCGCGCTCCTATTGAGGGGAAAAGATATAGCTGTAACCGCTCTATTGCGTAACAGTGGCGCCCAAGATGAACTAGAAGGGTTAGGAATTACAGTCAAAATTGGTGATGCCTTAAACCCTAATGATGTTGAACAGTCAATGCTCACAAGCCAGCCAATTGATGCGGTAATCAGTACTATTGGTGGTGCATCCCAGGATGGAATAAGAGTAGACTATCTTGGCAATAAGAATCTAATGGAAGCTTATTTTGCGATTGCAACGAGCCAAGCAGAATCAGGCATTAGTAACCTTGAGAAGTTTATTCTGATTTCTTCAATTGGCAGTGGTAATAGCTCTGTAGCACTACCACCCCAAGTATTGCAAACCCTCGCTGCGGCTCTAGCCGAAAAAGAACAGGCTGAGAACCATCTGATTGCTAGCGGACTCACCTATACGGTGATTCGTCCAGGTGGTCTAAAATCAGAACCTGCCACAGGTAGGGGAGTGCTGACAGAAGATTATAAAATCTCTGGTATCATCCATCGTGCTGATGTAGCGCAGTTGGTATATAAATGTTTGATTAGCGATCGCGCCAACAATAAAATTCTCTCAGCGGTAGATCGCGATCTGAGGTATAGCCAATCAGCATTTGAAGAATTTGAACTGAATTGACATGATTAGCCTAAATAGTACCTAATTGGGGGTGCGGGGGTAATGTCCCCACGGAGGGGTTCTACCCCTCCACCCCGTCCTAACCTAATTGGGCACAGCTATATCAAATCTAGTAACATCTTAATTCGTGGCGATCGCCGCTCAGATTTTCTAAATGCTAACCAAAGTTGATTTGTGACGGCATTTGTGGGTTTTAGCACCAATGTCAGGGATTTTGAGCTAACCATCTCTTGGCACAAATAATCGGGCAGAATGCTAAAGCCAAAACCAGCCGCGATCGCCTGTCGAATTGCCCGTAAATCTGGTATTACGAAACTGGGGAGCATATCTAGTCTGCGGCCAAAGACTATACGCCAAAATCGTCTAATAATCGGTAACTCTTCGCTGTAAGCAATCAATGATTGGGTTTTGAGCCATTGTTCCAGAGATGTCAGATCGACCTGTAAAAATTCCGAAGCGATCGGCACGATTGTCCCAGGAGGAGCAACTAGCCAAAAACTTTCCTCTGAAATTAACTGATATTCCAGTTCTCCCTTAGGAATCTTTTGTGTGGCAATTACTACATCTAACTGAGATTCTAGTAGCCGATTGATTAGATCCGCTGTCAAACCAAAACGAATGCGGTAGATCAGATTTTTAGCCTGCGGTAATCGCTCTAAAATGCGTTCCACAAAAAATTCTTGGGGTGTGCCAATCCGAATCAATTGAGGTGTATCTGAAGGCGTAGCCTGGATAGTCACAGATTCTAATTTTTCGATCGCCGTCGCAACTTGCGTATAAAGCGTTTTACCCTCATCTGTGGGTAACATACGTCTGGGCATACGTTGAAACAAAGAGTGCCCTAAGGCTGATTCCAAAGCGGCAATATGCTGACTAACCGCAGGTTGAGTGAGATGCAGAACCACGGCAGCACCCGATACAGTCCCTACTCGATATACCTCGACGAAACTGCGATACCACTCCAAACTAACCATAAATAAATTTATAGGAAGATCGTACTTTTATAATTTGTATTTTACGATGATGTCTGTTTAGAATTGAGCTGTCAGATAATCTGATGCTCTGAAAAAACGAAGTGAATTCCTTGCTGTTTTCACTTTTCTCCAATTTGAGGAAATAATTATGTCAGACCAAAAAGTATTATTTGTCTTAACCAGTCACGACACATTGGGAAGCTCTGGCAAAGAAACTGGATACTACCTACCAGAGGTAACCCATCCCTACGAAGCCTTTGAGCAAGCTGGGATTGAGGTGGAATTTGTTAGCCCCAAAGGGGGCAAAGCACCCATGATTGGTGTGGATTTAGAAGATCCACTCAACAAAGCATTTTTAGACGATCCGCTCAAGATGGCAAAGGTCGAAAATACAATTGCTCCAACTGAAGTTGAGCCAAGTCGCTATGCTGCCATTTTCTATGCAGGTGGACATGGCACAATGTGGGACTTCCCTGATGATGAGCGCCTGTCTCAGATTGCCGCCAAGATCTATGAACAAGGTGGTGTCGTCGGTGCTGTCTGCCATGGCCCAGCAGGATTAATCAACATCAAGCTATCTGATGGTAAATATTTAATTGCGGGAAAACTCGTTGCTGGTTTTACAAACGAAGAAGAAGCGGCAGTTGGATTAAGTGACGTGGTGCCTTTCCTATTGGAAGCAACCCTGATCGATCGCGGTGCGAAATATACAAAAGCCCCAAATTTCCAGACTCACGTCGAAGTGAGCAATCGCCTCGTCACAGGCCAAAACCCCGCATCTGCTAAAGGTGTTGGGGAAAAGATGGTAGAGCTACTGAAACGTCTTGACCCAGTTTCTGCCGATCGCAATATCTAAGGCGACACGGGCGATCGCAAACAGCAAAAAGCTTTCCAGCACAACCAAACCGAACCACCAGGGATTGTGGGATTGCAGATGCAGTCCCGCATCGATCTCGGCCAAACCTCTAACCAGGCTAAATGCTGCTACTGCTCCTGAATTGAGATGTGGATTGCGATCGCTACGCACAATGTATCGATAGGTAATGCCAAACAGAAACCCACTGATCGCGGCGATCGCGCAACTAATTAATTCAGTCACAGCCAGGTGATCAATGCGCAATTCTTGCAAAGCCTCAAATCTAGCTGGCAAGATCGAACTATTAATAAGCAACAAAATAGTAAAAATCATTGCCGTAGCAATGGCTCCCAATATTCCTGCTTTGAGGGATTCTAGGCGATCGCGATCCAATTGAGGCATCAAATTCAAGATTTTGCAACTGGTAACTCGGAAGTGGCACAGAGCGGGAAGCCCATTTTTTCCCTTTGAATTAAATAGAGCTTGGCTACCTGTCTCGCTAGGTTACGAATACGGCCAATGTAACGCACCCGTTCGGTCACAGAGATCGCACCTCTAGCATCAAGCAGATTAAAGGAATGAGAGCATTTCAAGACGTAATCGAATGCTGGTAAAACCAAATCCGTCTCAATTAGCCGCGCCGCTTCCTCTTCGTACTGGCTAAATAAACGGAATAGCAACTCAGAATCCTTATTCTTAGTGCCAAAATTGTAATGACTATGTTCGACTTCTCCCTGATGGTGTACCTGTCCGTATTTGACTTGACCTAGTTCTGGATGCGACTGCCAGGTAATATCAAATACAGAATTGACTCCCTGGAGATACATCACCAGGCGTTCTAATCCGTAGGTAATCTCCACGGACACAGGACGGCAATCCAAGCCACCAGCTTGTTGGAAATAAGTAAACTGCGTTACTTCCATCCCATCTAGCCATACTTCCCAGCCGACACCCCACGCCCCCAGCGTCGGTGATTCCCAATCATCTTCTACAAATCGCACATCATGATCGGCTGGATCGATGCCTAATAATTTCAAACTATTAAGATACAGATCCAAAATGTCATCAGGAGATGGTTTGATCAATACTTGAAACTGATAATAGTGTTGTAAACGATTAGGATTTTCACCATATCTACCATCAGTTGGGCGGCGACAGGGCTCAACGTAGGCGACTCTCCAGGGTTCAGGGCCGATCGCTCTTAAGAATGTGTGCGGGCTCATGGTACCCGCCCCTTTCTCAATATCGTAGGGTTGCGCAATGAGGCAGCCGCGATCGCCCCAATACTTTTGCAGAGTTAAGATGACTGATTGAAAATCCATGGATTACTTACGAGGACTAAGACGCTAGGTCAAACAAATTATCGCCCTCAATTTTACTAGGGTTAGGGCGAATGCGGTTAATGTCGCACTAACTTAAACTAAACCCGAACGCAGGGCAACAACTGCGGCTTGCACGCGATCGTCAACGGCCAACTTATTCATGATGCCTCGTACATGTGTCTTTACCGTATTCGGGCTGAGGTAGAGTACGGCGGCAATCTCAGGATTACTTTTACCATCTACGATCAACTTCAGTACTTCCGTCTCGCGTTGAGACAATTGCCCCAGGTTGCTAGCTGGCGTAGGTGGTTTCAAATGCTCGACTACTTTCTTGGCAATTTGCGGATCTAAATAAGTCGCACCTTCCTGAGCAGCAGCGATCGCCGTAATTAAGCGATCGAGACTCGCACCCTTAATGCAATATGAGTCCGCTCCACTAGCAAGAGCTGCAATAATTTCAGTTTCTGCCGTATGCGAAGTGAGCATCACCACATGCACATCTGGTAGTGCGGCTTTAATGCGTTGCGTGGCAGCAATTCCATCCAGCCGAGGTAAGCCAATATCCATGACCACAACATCCGGCTTCAGCTTTAAAGCAGCTTCAACTCCTAGATAGCCATCTTCAGCCATACCAACAAGCACGATCTGCGGATATTCTTGCAAGGACTGCTCTAAGCCCAGTTGCATTAGAGGATCGTCCTCAACGATTAACACCCGCACTGGAGAGGAAGCTATGGGCAAATTCATAATTAGTTGCGAAAATTTTCCTGTAAGCTCTAGGATATGCCAGGAATGTAGTTAAAGTTTGGAGACACACTGAAGTTTGGGTATATAGTGCAAGTTTGAAAATTGCGCGGAGAAAATGATCGCCGATAACACTATACTTTCTGAATCTTTGATATAAGATACATTGAACTTTTTAGAAAAACCACAGTCAAAACACACTCAAAGTAATTTAGCAATCAATTCTGTGTAGGATTAACTCGGGTTACTGGCCAAAACTAATTAAGCTCTCGGCCAGCAGTCTATAAGAATATATGCCTAAGGGATCTGTTCCTAGGAGTTAGGTGAACGCCAACATTAGAATTGAATTTCGAATTAATGCTGTTGTGAGGAGCATACAAGTAGCCTGTGTCAACTAACCCAATTGTTAATTTCGGCCAGAGTGCGGAAAAAGGCAAGTCCAAAAAACGCTTGTCGAAAAGACCTACCTGGTTGAAAGCTTTGTTTATGGGCATTGCCTTACTGTCAGGCAGTATGGGAGCAGCCCTCGCACTGACGCTGGCAAGCAAGCCGTTTCAGCAATCTCAGCTTTCTCAAGGCATTACAAATTCCAATAGTATTTCAGTTCCTACCGCAGGACTACCCGAACTGACTCGGCCTGTCAATATACTAATTTTGGGCACAATTGTCCTGACCTCCGATCTACCTGATGCGCAACAGCAGTCAAAAGACAAGTACTTAGCGCAAGTTAACTCCACACTTAACGGTCAAAGTGATGCCATTTTGCTAGTGCGCTTCGACCCTGCGATCAAGAAAATTTCGTCGCTCTCTGTACCTCGCGATAGCCGTGTTGACATTCCAGGGATTGGCTATGGCAAAATCAACTCCGCCAACTATGTTGGTGGCGCATCTCTATCTGCGCAAACAGTTAGCCAAACTCTAGGTAATGTCGAGATCGATCGCTACTTTCGGGTCAATGTGGATGGTTTTGGTAAGTTAGTTGATGCTTTGGGTGGGGTAGACATCTATGTGCCAAAACGCATGAAGTATCAGGATGACAGCCAGCATCTTTATATAAATCTAAATCCTGGGCAGCAGCACTTGGATGGCTCTAAAACCGTACAGTATATGCGATATCGCCACGACGATTTAGGCGATATCGGGCGCGTGCAACGCCAACAAACTCTCATCCGGGCGCTGATTGAGCAAAAACTAAATCTTGCTACTGTGGCGCGTTTACCAGATATCTTGGCTGTACTGAAAGAAAATATCGATACAAATCTTTCCATTGAAGAAATGCTAGCTTTAGCAGCTTTTGCCGCTAAAACAGATCGCAAGGATGCACGAATGCTGATGGCACCAGGCCGCTTTAGCGAGCCAGGGGAGTTTCCTTTGAGTTACTGGATTCTCAATGAAGGGAACCTATTACGCTTGATGTCAGATCACTTTCATGTTGCGGTACCGACTGATGCATTAGAAAAGGTCAACAATTCACCCAGCTATATGAAGGTAGCAATCCAGGACAGTATCTCTACGCCTGAAGGTGTAGATGTCGCTAGTGATGTCCTTTCCAAAGCAGGATATGGCGAGGTATTTTCGGCTGATGTCCCCTGGGCAAAGCCACTCGCAAAAACTCAAATTATCGCGCAGAAAGGCGATCTCGCTAGTGCGGAGCAGGTACGCAATAGTTTGGGCGT
>JANMRU010000123.1:0-28986 GCA_031388585.1 Pseudanabaena sp. SOY_30_concoct_251
GTTGAAAGTTTTTGTCCGATCTCCCGATCGCTATCTAACTTAACTTGGGCAATCCGCTTGGCAATGATTTCGCGAAACTTTGCTAGACCAGACTCACTCTTGTTGTCATCTTTATCCTGGAGCGTCACCATTGGTAACACTTCGGTTTCATTAAAATTATTTTGTAACTGAGTACAGCGATCGGAATAAACCATCGCGATCGGCACGGTGTAAATCGCATGACAGTGCAAACCGCGCATCGATTCGTGCCGCTTAAGAAAGATTTCATCATAGTTACTTGGCTCCCCCTCCGCTTTTTGCCTTTCGACAATGCGATCAAGATTATCGACGATTAAGACCAAGTCCTTGAACCCTTTTTTTAATAAAGACTTCTTGCCAGCATCAATAAACTCATTCAATACTTCCAACAATTTCGGGGCATGGGCATTAATGCGATCGCGAATTTCCTTGCGATTATCGGGTTGCGCCTTAATCGTCGCGGTGATTTTGGTAATCTGTGAAACCTGTTGCTCTAGAGACAATCCGTCCAAATCTAGTTTTGTCAATAAAAGATCGGAGAAACTTTCCGCTCGCGCTTTTAACCAATTTGATATACCTGTTAAAGCCTTCTCGTCTTCAAGTTGGACTTTTTGCACCAAATGCTTTGTGCAAGCAATCAAAATATCTGCGTACTCAGTGTCAGCCTCATCAATATCTTCATCATCCGCACCAAAGTTGACGACAAAATATTTCTTCTGGGTGAGGTCTTGTTCCAGTCGCCTAAGTTCTGTTGATTTGCCAACACCACGATGTCCTGTATAAAGCTGGCAGGTTGTGGCTTTACTTCGGGTAATCTTACGCCCCAATTCCGTCAAAACGCTCTGATCGCCACGCGCATCCCCGCAATCCACATAAGCCTCTGGCGGCGGCGGATCGAAGGGATCGAAAGCGTTGTAAATCTCGGTGAGCAGATCGTCAGACATGGTCTACATTCTTGGAATATAACCAGATTCTAGCCCGATTCTAATGCAATCAACCCAATCCTGCGATCGCCACTGACTAATTTGGCACTAACCTTGTGACGAGTTAGTAATCGACTGAGAAAGCAGTAATTCCACTGGCGAGTTGCCCTGGTTTTGCAAAACCAATGTGGCACTCTGATTTAGCTCAAACCCAATGTGCTCATAAAATGCCTGCTGATGTGTCGTCATCAGATATACACGCTCGACATTGCATACTTTAGGATGCGCCAACACGGTTTGGACTAACTTGCGCCCCAGACCAGTGCCGCGAAAGTCAGGATGAATTACCACATCCCAAATCGTGGCACGATAAACCGTATCGCTGGTAGCTCTGGCATGACCGACCAGTTTGCTACCATCCCACACGGTCACAACTGGATCGGAGTTTGCGATCGCTGCCGCTAGCCCCTCAAGCGATCGCTCCTTAGCCCAGAATGCCCCGATTTTGAACAATTCTAGTAGTTGTGGTAGATCGACCTGGTCAGGGCGATCGCAAAAACGAATGTGGCGATTATCCATATGCCGTATACCGTTCGGTGTTTAAGGTAATTACGAACCATAATCAAACGAGAGAAGGAAATTCCTTCTCTCGTTATCTAAAACTTTAACTGTGCGTAGTTAGTTAAACTACGTTCTGAAGTATGAGTTTATGGAAGCAAACCATTAATTTCGGTAGCAAAAGTATCTTTTTTAGATACGAAACCAACAAGCTACTCACTAGACTAATTATCTACTTATCTGCTGCTGGTTGCCAGGGTGTAGGTAGATGTACTTTCTCTGCTAATCCCAACGATTGCAGTCCCTTAATTGCCATCCAGGTTAGATCGATTTCCCACCACTTCAAACCAGAGCGTGCTGACTTAGGAAAAGCATGGTGGTTGTTGTGCCAGCCTTCGCCATAGGTTAATAGCGCTGCCCACCAAAGATTTGAAGAATGGTCTTCGGTATCGCTGAAGTTGTGGTATCCCCACTTGTGGCAAGCGGAATTGATCAACCAGGTGCTATGCCAAAGGAATACTGACCGCACAAATACACCATAGATCAGAAAAGACATACCTAGACCCTGAGTAGCGCCAATCGCATACAGCAGGATTGCTAGGGGTATTTGGAATGAAAGGAAGTTGCGATCGATAAATCGGTAGTAAGGATCAGCAGCAATGTCAGGTGCAAAACTCTTGTAATTTTCAAACTCGAAATGTTCTGGCTTAGAATACATAATCCACATCATGTGGCTCCACCAGAAACCCCGTTCTGCGGAATAGGGGTCTTTGTGCAAATCTTCGGTAAAGCCATGATGTTGGCGGTGACCCCCTACCCAAAATATCGGGCCACCTTGCATCGCTAACGAACCAATTGTTGTAATAATATATTCAAGCCATTTTGGCACTTGAAAGCTGCGATGGCTAAGCATACGGTGATAGCCAAGGCAAATGCCGATGCTACCTAAAAGCCAATGCAGAACTAGCATTACGCCCAAGGCTTGCCAGGAAAAATACCAGGGAGCGGCAAAAGCTACTAGGTGAATCGCGCCAAAAAAGAAAACGTTTGTCCAGTTGAGTTGCTGTTGAGGAGCTTGTTGGGAGCTTGTTGAGGTCATGTAATAACCAAGGGGGCTAGGTTTTTATGCAAGTGTTACTTACATAACAATAAGATTACATTTTTTTGTAAGATAATGCAAGTATTACTTACAATTCTCTCAAGACCATGCCCTCGTCCCGTATCCCAACTCACGAACGCATAGTTAGTACTGCCCTAGAGTTGTTTGCTCGTCAGGGGATTACTGATACCACGACTAGACAGATTGCAGATCAAGCCCAAATCAATGAAGTGACTCTATTTCGTCACTTTGGCAGCAAACATGGGTTGCTGCTAGCCGTATTGCAGGAATGTTTGCAAAAATATTTGCAGTTGACTGAGGTTGGAGAGTCTTTGATGGTAACTGAAGTTTCGAGCCAGAAGGATCTGACAAGATTCTTGCAATACTACATGCAAAGCTCTTTGCAGGCTCTGGAAAGCGTACCTGAGTTAATGCGATCGCTAGTTGGTGAGGCGGGTCAATATCCGATTGAGAGTCGGCAAGCTCTGGCACAGGGTATCGTGCAAGTAAATCAATCGATCGCTAATGCTCTGCGCGAAGTAGTCACGAATACACATATCGATTTGCCACTACCACCTCTTAAACTAGTGGCCTTAGTAAATACCTGTATTTTGGGATATGCCGTGGTTTGTCTGACCAGCGATGCTCAGGCAATCTGGTCGAGCCAGGAAGACTTTATTTCGACTTTAATCGAAGCGATCGCTTGGGATGGTATGCATACAGTACATACCCAGAATACGGGGCATCCCGAGCAGGTAGACGATCTGCCACCTGACACCGTGCATGAGATTGTGCAGCAGGCAAAACGCGGTGGCACGATGGACTATGCGATCGCCTATCTTCTATTTGCGTCAGGATTACAGCCCGAAGAATTAATCTGCCTGCGTCGTGATGACTACTGGGCAGAGGACAAAGCAGGCATATTGCGGGTGGGGAAAGGCAGCTTAAGTCAGCGCACGGTGCCTGTCAATCAAAAAGTTCTGGGGCATCGCTATGGCTCTTCCCACAACAACCCTCTCACTTCTTATCTAAAAAACCGTAAAGATAGTCATGCAGATATGTTTGTAGACAGTAATTTGCAACCCCTATCACCAGAATATTTGCAGCAACAATGGTCTCAATGGATTCAGGAAGAACGCAAGCTCGATCGCAATTCTATTGAAATCAAACAGGCTAGACAGACTTGGGGCGTAGAGATGCTAATGCGAGGTATGGATGTGGAAAATTTCAGTATTATCAGTGGTCTGAATCCTCTGGAGATCGAGCTCTATCAGCAGCGTGTTAAGGAAAAGGCTGCGGTTAACCAGGCGATCGCCCTGGATGCCTAGGGACGGGTTTTGTCCTAGATATCACGAAGCAATCGCGAGCTCCTCGCCCAACTCGCCCTTACTGAAGCTTAATGGATAGAGGATTTCCGATCTTCTAATTCCAGTTCGGTCTCTGCTCTTGCCGCCGTTAACTTTGTTGAGCGATCTGATTCCAACATAGGTAAAGATGGCTCAAGCTCGGACTCTGATACAGGTACTTGGAGTAGAGTTGACTCACTGTAGTAGCTTTGGTAATCAGTGTAGTATTCATTACTATCTCTGCGGGAAACCATATTTACTAAAATACCGGCGATATTAGCGTGCCTACTGGCGAGTATTTCTAAAGCTCTAGCGATCGCCGATCGAGGAGATTTGTGCATTGCCGCTACAACTACTACGGTATCAACCTTACTTGCTAAGCTCTGAGCATCAACAATACCAACAATTGGCGGTGTATCAATTAGAACGTAGTCATAGGCTTGCTGCCATGCCTGCATCAGATTAGCCATCTTTGCTGACTCTAATAGAAGCAGGGGATTAGGGGGAATGGGACCAGAGGTAAGCACGTCAAGCGATCTGTGCAAGCCAACAGTTTGTAATAGTTCGCGCCAGTTATGGTTGGTCGCAATTGCGGTCGAAAGACCAGAGCTATTTTGGAGGCTGGCTAGTTTGTGGATAGTTGGTCTGCGTAAATCGGCATCGACTAGCAACACTTTATGGTCTAGTTCTGCTAGCACACAACCCAAATGATAAATCAGCGTACTCTTGCCTTCAGATGGAATTGCGGAGGTAAAAGCGATGGACTTGATACGGCGATCGCTCTCTGAGTCTGAGTAGCGCAGGTTAATGGCCAAGGAACGGAGTGATTCTGTAAAGACGGAGTACTCGTAACTTGGGGTAACTTTGTCGCTATCAAAGGTATTGGATTGCAAAGCTTTGAGTTTTGGCACAGTGCCCAGTAAGGGCATATTTATCAATTCTCTAAACTGATCGAGATCGCGGAGTCGTCGATCGCTGCGTTCGAGCATTTGGGCGATCGCTAAAGCGAGGGCAATACCCCCAAAGCCTCCCAATAAGAGGTTGAGCAGCAGATTCGGCTCAACTGTATACTCGGGTAAGAGGGGGCGCTCTAGCAAACGCCAGGTAGGAATTTCTTGGGCATTTTCAATACTTAATTCCTCTAATCTTTCCGAAAATTTCGTAAAAAGAGATGAATTAAAGGAAAACTGACGTTGTAGTTCGGTATAGGTTTGCTGTAGTTGGGGGATCTGCGCAAATGCCAAGCTAACTTGCTGTTTTGCTAGACGCACGTTATCTAACTGGGCTGTTTGCATGGCGATCGCAGTCTGCGATTCAAATAGTTGCGTAGCTAGACTTTGCCTAATCTCAGAAGTGCCTTCAGTCAATACACCCACCGATTCTGCCTTACTGCCGAGCACAGATTCAATTTGTGCTTGCATCAGACTGTAGAGGCGATCGCGTTTACCCTTCAGGGCGCGCATCGCAGGATGAGTCTCGCGATACTTAGTCAGCTCTGTGTAATAGATGATTTCTGCGTCTTGAAACTGCTTAATTAGATTTTGATAGGTGGTATCCTGCGCCAGAATCGCTTTGTCAACTGCTACGCTCGTAGAATTCCCAACCTGCTTCTGTAACTCTTTGTATTTAGTTTCTACTTCCGTAATTTTAACTTTTAGTTCCTGTTCCTGCTGCTCTAAAGTTTGCTTCATTTCATAGACAGAAGCGGCATAGGTATCGGGATCGGAGATCTGATTTTTTTTGCGAAATAGCGTGACAGCCTGGGCAGACTTATCAAGCTTCTGGCGGAGTTTAGGGATCTTAGACTGAAGCAGTTGAATGGCATTGCTTGTCTGAGCGCGCTTATCCTTGAGGTTCTGTTCGCCGTAGGTCTCAGTCAATGTGCTTAATACCTGTTGGGCTCGATGGCGATCGGAATCGCGATAAGTTAGTCGCAGTACCATGGCATCATTCTCTTGTGTCACGGCGAGATTGTTGGCAATCTGCGTTGCAAAATTTGCAGGGATAGGAATAGTTTTACTACTTCTGAGTTTAGCTACAGCAGACTCAATTAGAGGTAAGCTTTGCAAAATGGAGATTTCTGTAGATAGATTGATGCGATCTCCATCATTCAGATCGGGTTTGCCAAATTTATTAGGGGCTGTGCTAGCGCTGACGCTATTAGCAATGTTACTGGTCTGCTGAGTAAATAATATCGATGTTGATGATTCGTAGACAGATGGTCTAGTAAATGTATATGCCGCGACTCCCGCAAATACCGTAGTTGAGGCCGCAAGTATAAAGGGTAAGCGTCTAGGTAGGCTACGCAGCCATCTTTTGAAATTAGAAACCTTGTCTACCTGACCATAGGTGACTGAATTTTCTGTCATTTTTCCTCATCCCACAGTTGCTTCGGACTTAGTTACCAACCTATAAATTTTTACGCCTATGCAAGAGCTTAAGCCTGGAATTATTAGGTTCAGAATTTCGTTGTCCACCCAGACTAGAATATTAGCATCATCCACAAAAGTATCTTGACCCTTCAACCAAAGATATTTCCCAAGAATTAGCTGAATAGTCCTGTTAGCTTCCAGACCCTGACGCTCAATGCTTTTGCTGGCGATCGCACCAATACCAAAGGAGCTAAAACAAAGTGTCATAAGCAGTTACCCCAAAGATAACTCACTACGATCTCGACTATTTGCCATATTCACTGCTTTCCTTACTGTGGAGTCCAGTAGTAAATATTTGTTAAGCTAAATAAATCCGATCTACAACCCCGTTAGCTATTAGGTTCCTCCGATCAGTAGGAGTATGCACGGGGGGCGCTACCCCTACAATATATTCGGTATATTTTTTTGTGGAAATCACCCTGGATGGATTTAAAAGATAGCGTTTTATCATCGACATTTCTGCTTACGGTTTTACTAATGGTTGGCCTGATCTCTTTCCTGAAATCATCCGTGAAAGATCGCACAACGGAGATGGTGTTTAAGTCTCCCACTCTTGATAGCGATCGCTTGATTGTAGAGGTAAGAAATTATTTGAGGGGCAGGGCCTATGAAGTCGCGAACCTAGATCGCCAGGCCGACACGGTAACACTATCTGGACAGGTAAAGCCCAGCCTGTTTTTAGCAATATTTCTTGTGAGTATGGCAGTACTCGGTTTTGGCTGCTTAGGACTGGTATTGAAAGCATTAATCCCCGAAATCAATGACTTTTGGTGGAGTTTGATCCTAGCGGCTCCATTGGTAGGCATTTTTTATTGGCGTGGTGCTGAACGCCGAGAGGAAGTTAGTCTCAAGTTACGCTCAGATGGGAGCCTGTGGATGCGTGGGCATAAGGATGAGTTAACTGGGTTAAAGCAATCGCTAAATTTAGAAAAACTAGGTTAAAAAAAGCTAAGATACTCGAATTTAATTTACCTTTAACCTCCCTTTAACCTCTAAAAAATTTAGTGATTGACCGCCTTACAGATATTTACTTGCCACTAGTGGGCTGGACGCTTGCTGGGCTTCTATTTCTCAGATTTTTGCCTGAAGTGGTGCCAAGATTTATGGGGCGATCGCTTTACTGGGTAGGCGTACCTTTGCAGGTATTAGCTTTTATTCAACGCGCAGATTTGACTAGATCGGTGTGGCTAGTACCCGCTGTGGTGGCTTTTGCTTTTTTACTTGGATTAGGGGCTGGCTGGTTGTGGGCACATTTTACGGGAATTACCAAGGAACAACGTGGCGGGTTTCTACTCTCCGCTTCCCTGGGCAATGTTGGGTTTGTGGGCTTAGCGATCGCTCCTTTCCTAGTTGATGATGCCTATTTAGGCTGGGTGGTGCTATTTAGCTTGGCTCATAACGTCATTTGCAGTTATGGTCTGGGTGTGGCGATCGCTAGCTACTACGGCGAGCATAATTGGCCGATTCATTGGTCTACGCATATCAAGTCGATGTTAATTACGCCATCAATTTGGGCTTGCGCGATCGGTATATGGTTAAAATTGCAGCACATCGAACTAGCTGCACCAATAGCGAGTGGTATTCAGTTATCGGTGAAAATAGTTATCCCAATGGCGTTATTGCTGATTGGTATCCGCCTGAGTCAGATAAAAAAATGGGATGGGGTTAGTAAAGCAATTCCCGCAGTTTTGATTAAGTTGGTGTTAGTGCCATTGTGCGTCGGTGGCGGTTTAACCCTACTGGGGGTGCCAGACATGCCTCGTCTAGCGATGGTTTTACAAGCAGGTATGCCTTGTGCTTTTGCGGGGTCAATTCTGGCAGAGGAATATAACGTAAACCAAGAAACTATCCTACTCAGCATTGCGCTCAGCAGCGTTGGGATCTTAGTAACAATTCCTCTGTGGTTGTGGCTGTTCTAAGCCGAAATGCGCTCGTGTAGTGGTTCTACCCCTCTGCCGCGCCCTAAACCAATTGATAATAGCTACTGTCAAAATTTTCTTGCTCTGCAAGAGATACCAAGTATCTAAAAGGAAAAAATGGGAATTCACAAGTCTCCATCTGCCAATGAGGTAAACATTCTCATTGCAATGGTTTCAGCTTTTCAAATCAGATTGAATTCAAGTCTAAGGAATAGCAACATTCAAGAATTCTGGAGTATGAAGTAGAATCGGCTTTTTCAACGTCATCAAAATTGTTATTCAGTTCGATCGAAGCGCGATTGACCAACCAGTTTCGGTCAACTCTATAACTGTTCCTAATTATCTTTGCTGCGAAGAAACTTTGTACTTGCTAGAAGTCCTAGAAGTCTTGGTGTTAAATAAAGCGACAATAAATTTTAAGATCATTTTTTTTGTGCGGTCTACACTACGTAAGGTAACAAAATATTTCGAAATGTTAATCACACTAAAGATAGGCATGTACGATTTTCTAGTATGTCTATGGTTATGGCGTTCATATACTGCCTGCTGATTATGATCGCTGTGAGCATAGATTCGTAATCAACGAGGATCGTTAAAGCTCTCGCGACATCAAGTACCTAGCCTAAAGACAACGTGGGCTGCGACATTCATTGCAGCTTGGCAATTTTCACGATCTAATGGGAGAAAAGAATACAAGTTCAGCTTCTTTCTAAGTTCATGACAATTCTCATACGTTCTCGATACAGACTTTTGCGAGTAATTAACTTACCTTACGTAGAACTAGAAGAAGACTCATATTTAAAGGGGTTTGGGTCATAGCCCCAATTGAGAGCAAAGCCCTAAAACTCCCCACATAATTCTTTTTTGAAATTATTCCACGTAAAACCAGTGATTAATGTTGATGAAGTTGAAAAGGGTTATTTTGATCTGTTCTTTAATAATCTCCAAATAATTTTAGCCTTGCATCAAGAACTTGGGTTCTCAGGTGGCGATTCACAAGTCCTACAAACTATACTCGTAAGTAGTAATAGCCAATTTTTGAGTATTTAGATCTAGGTAGTAGCCAATGAAGTTCGATCCAAAGCAAGCACTGGAAGCAATTAATTTATCGGGGAAGCCGGCGGTTGAGTGGATGGGGTTACGTGAAGTTGAAGAAACTGATACTAATCGCTACATCAGAGATGGCAAGCCGCAATCTAATAGTCGCAGTCATACCCACGGTGTGATGGTGGAAGTGCTGGCAAACGGTCAGTTTGGCTATGCTAGTACCAACTGTCTCGATCGCTCAAGCATTCAAGTGGCCTCAGATCGCGCCTACCAACAAGCGATCGCCGCCTCAAATTGGTCAGTACACAAATTTACTGCCGCCCAAAGACCCAAGGCAGTCGGAAATTACCATTCGCCATTTTTAATGCCCGCCACCGCTCTGACGGCCAAGGAAATTAACGATTTACTGATCGAAATATGTCATACGCTCAAGGTCTCTGACAAAATTGTCAAAACCAGCGCCTATACCGTCACTACAGAGACTGAATCAAGATTTGTCAGTACTAATGGCTCGGATGTTTATCAGAAATTTTTGCTGATTGCGACAGATTTTTCCGCCACAGCCCAGGATGGCAGCATCATTCAGCGACGCGGAGATAACGGTCAACTTGCCCGTTGCAATCAAGCAGGCATGGAACTCCTAGATACACAAACCGTGTTAAGCCGCGCCCAGCGAGTAGGTGAGGAGGCGATCGCGCTTCTAAGCGCAGAGGAATGCCCCAACACGACGACAGCATTGGTTCTAGCCCCCGATCAAATGCTGTTGCAAATTCATGAAAGCATTGGTCATCCACTGGAAATCGATCGCATTTTGGGTGACGAGCGCAATTATGCAGGAAGCAGTTTTGTCAAACTCTCAGATTTCGGCACGTTGCAGTACGGCTCGGAGTTGATGAATATTAGCTTTGACCCCACGGTAGCAGGAGAATTTGCTAGCTATGCCTTTGATGATGTTGGCATGGCTGCAACCAAGGAATACTTAATCAAGGATGGACTATTGCTGCGCGGCTTGGGTAGCTATGAGAGTCAAACGCGATCTCAAATCGCAGGTGTTGCTAATGCTAGGGCTAGTTCGTGGAACCGTTCGGCGATCGATCGCATGGCGAATATCAATTTGGAGCCGCATACAAGTTCGCTCGACGACATTATTGGTTCTGTTGAGCATGGCGTTTACATGCAATCTAATCGCTCCTGGTCAATTGACGATTATCGTAACAAGTTCCAATTTGGATGCGAGTACGCGCAACTAATCGAGAATGGTAAAATCACCAAAACGCTACGCAACCCTAACTATCGCGGCATCACCAATCAGTTTTGGCGGAGTCTGACTAAAGTGGGCGATCGCTCTACTGTCGAAGCTTTCGGATCGCCATTCTGTGGAAAAGGTGAACCCAATCAGGTAATTCGCGTTGGGCACGCTTCGCCTGTATGTCTATTCGAGAATATCGAAGTATTTGGCGGTGCAGGATAGTCGTTGTAAAAACAAATTTACAATTCGATAACTGCTTAAAAACTTCAACTTATAGCTATCGCCAATTATTAGGACTGGGTGGAGGGGTAGAACCCCTCCGTGGGGGCATTGCCCCCAATTAAAATCTGTCAATACGATCTAGGCGCTGGCTATAGATAAAAACTGGATTTCAAGGGGTTTGGGGCAACGCCCCAGTTGAGGGCGCGTACGGGACGTTGGCGCAGCCAATAGCCCTCAAACTCCCTTCCATTATGTTTTCGTGGATTTGACTGCGTAAGTCCTACAACTATAAATTATGAGATTGCCGAAATTCTCGCACTACTTGTCTAACATCTCGCTTCTCCCCATCCACCATAAAATTAAGTCGGCGCATATCGGCTTCCGAGATCTTGCCTTCTAAGTTTTGCAATACCTGGTTTAACTCTGGATACTTCTCCAATGTCGCTTTACGTGCTACTACGGCAGCGTCATAGGGAGGGAAATAGTTCTTGTCGTCTTTGAGTACGACTAGATTCAAACTAGAAATTAAACCAGCCGTGGAATCGCCAGCAATTAAATCTACTTGCTTGTCCGCGATCGCGCGATAAGTCAAACCTAAATCCATCGATTTTGGTGATTCAGCAAACTTTAATCCGTAAGTCTTTGCTAGTCCATCAAAGCCATCGGCTCGTTGCGTAAATTCGTAGCCGAAGCCCGCTTTCCATTTGGGTGTATGCTTCGCAGCATCAGAAATTGTCGTAATACCTAGCTCTTGCGCATCCTGCTTGCGCACAATAATCGCAAAAGTATTGTTGAAACCCAGGGGAGCTGTAACGGTTAAGCCAAACTGGTCGGCATAGGCTTGTTTGACTTTCTGAAATACCACTTTGGAGTCGTTGATTGGTTGATTCTTTAGGATCGCGGTAAATGCTGTGCCTGTATACTCTGGATAGATATCAATCTCTCCTGCAACAATGCCTTGATGGCAGATAAAAGTCCCACCTAAATTCAGACGGCGTTCCACCTTGAGAGTAGTCTTGGCTTCGATATGCTGCGCTAACAATTCACCTAAAACCACCTGCTCCGTAAAATTTTTTGAGGCGATCGCAATTCGTCTTTCTTGATTATTAGTGCACCCAGCTAATGCTACAGCTAAAAACAGAATAGTAGAAACTTGTTTGATCATAGGAAATCCTCTCAAATATAGATAATCAAAATCTATCCCTTTACAGAGATCGCTGCGAACCGCCGCTCGATCCAGCCCAAACCCAGATCGATGCCTAAAGCCATGAGCGCCGCAGGAATTGCGCCAGCCAGGATTTGTTGATTATCCACTACCGCCACACCTCTGAAAATAAATTCACCTAAACCACCGGCTCCGATCGCCGCCGCAATTGGCGCAATTCCGACTGAAATCACCACAGCGATCCGCACACCTGCTACGATCGCACCTATGGCCAGAGGTATTTCTACTTGCGTTAACAATTGCCAGTAGGTCATGCCCATTGCTGTACCTGCCTCACGGATGGCAGGATCGATATTCGTAATACCCACATAGGTATTCCGCACGATCGGGAGGAGGGCGTAGAGAAACAGTGCGATAATCGCAGTGCGAGACCCAATGCCACCAATGAAGGGAATGGGGATAAGAAATCCAAACAGCGCCAAACTGGGAATTGTTTGAACAATATTCACCACTCCAAATACTGGTTTTACTAAATCGGAATGGCGAGTAATTAGAATGCCAAGCGGAATGCCGATTAGAATTGCCATGCCACTGGAGATGCTAACTAGAAATAGATGTTCCCAACTGCGTTGTAGAATTTCGATGCCATAACGAGAGATAAATTCGTTCAAATTCTACTCCTCAGTGTAGTTAAGCGATCGCTTTAGGGTCTCTAGGCATTTTACAAAAGTCCGTACTTCGGGAACGTGCGATCGCAGGAAATCACTTTTTGTACTCAACTCGACTAAGCGCCCTTCGTGCATCAGGCCAATGCGATCGGCCAGGAAAAATGCTTCTTGAATATCGTGGGTAACGAAGACGACGGTTTTACCTAACTGTTGTTGGAGGTGACGAAATTCTCTTTGTAATTCTAACCGTGTCAGCAGATCTAATGCCCCAAATGGTTCGTCCATTAGTACAATCGGCGGATCGGCGGCCAAAGCCCTTGCTACGCCTACCCGTTGCCGTTGACCACCAGATAGCTCATGGGGATAGCGTTTGGCAAATTGTTTTGGCTCCAGGCCAACTAACTCCAGCAACTCATGCACGCGCGTAGCGATGCGATCGCGCTGCCAACCTTCCAGAGCAGGTACGAGGCCAATATTGCGAGCTACGTTGAAATGGGGGAATAACCCAGTCTCCTGAATTACGTAGCCAATCCTGCGGCGCAGCGCGATCGCCGACCAGTCATTTACAGAGCGATTCTCCACCAGAATTTCGCCATCAGACGGCTCGATCAAGCGATTTATCAGCCGTAAAGTCGTAGTCTTTCCACAACCACTTGCTCCCAGTAAAACCAGCAGTTCGCCCTGATAAATATTCAGATGGAAATTGCGCAATATTTGTTGCCGATCGAAGCGATAGTTAACATGCTGAAACTCAATAGCTATTGGCTCAATGGGCGATCGCATCTAAACTTCCTGAATCCTGATTGCTACTCATTAAAGTGCACAATTTGCATGGAAAACCCTAAAATCCTAAAGACAACATGCAATTTCCTAAGAAGCGATCGCAAAGGTTTTAGCCTCAAGTAGCGTTGCAAGTTCTTTTGACAAGTCAAGTATCCAGATCAGCATTATAGAGGTATTCATGGGTAAGCCAAAACGTATCGGCATTCTGACTAGCGGTGGTGATTGCGGTGGACTCAATGCTGTTACTAGGGCGGTAGTGCGGCGAGCAAAGTCATATGACATCGAAGTTATGGGCATCAAAGATTCGACACTTGGTCTCTTGAGCCGCCCTGTACAGGCGGAGCTGCTCGATATCAAGCGCGTCTCAGGTATTTTGCGCTATGGCGGTACGATCCTTGGCACTACCAACAAAGGCAATCCCTTTGCTTTCCCAATGCCCGATGGTAGTCTGCTCGATCGCTCTCAGGAAATTATTAATGGCTATCACGAGCTGGGTCTAGATGCCCTGATTGGCGTTGGTGGAGATGGCAGTCTGGCGATCCTACGCAAACTAGCACAGCAAGGTAACTGGAATCTTGTCGCAGTCCCTAAAACCATAGATAACGATTTGGGTGCTACGGAAAACTCGGTAGGCTTCATTACCGCCGTAAACGTTGCCACCGAAGCGCTAGATCGCCTTAACTACACCGCTGCCAGCCATAGCCGCGTTATGATCCTAGAAGTGATGGGTAGAGATGCAGGACATATTGCCATTAGTGCAGGGATTGCAGGTGGAGCGCACGTCATCTTAATCCCTGAAATTCCATATGATGTGGATCAAATTTGCAAAACCATTGAGGAGCGTCATCGCAACGGTCGAAATTTTAGTCTTGTGGTGGTCGCAGAGGCGGTAAAAACCGAGACTGGTGAACCAGTAAAATTTACTAACAGTTTGGGACAGACTCTCTATGGAGGCATTGGCCAGTATCTTGCCGATCGCATTAGCACTTGCAATGGAGCGGAAACAAGAGTAACGAGTCTAGGACACTTGCAGCGTGGGGGCACACCTTCGGCCTTCGATCGCCTGATTGCTTCTGCATTTGGTGTGAGCGTTGTTGACCTGATCGTTCAAGAAAAGTACGATCGCATGGTAGCTTGGCAAAACCGTCAAGTAGTCGATGTCCCGATTTTGGACGCGATCGCCCAGTATCGTGCAGTTGAGTTGGATGGTACACTAGTTAAAACGGCTCTAGGATTGGGTATCTATATTGGAGAGATAGATCGCAGCTTCCCACAAGCATAAATAGCGAGGCGATCGCTTAAGAGAGATATTATCGATTTCTATAAATATGAAGAGCGACAGTAGCGAACGAATCGATCCCTCTAGCAAATCCGATCTTGTAGTTTCAGTGCATTGGCTCCGCGATCGCCTGAACGATCCACACGTGGCGATCGCCGACTGTCGCTTTTCTCTCATGCAGCCAGATCTGGGACATCAGCAATACCAGGAAGGACATATACCTGGAGCCTATTATCTCGATCTAAACCTCGATTTATCTAGCCCAGTGTGCAAACATGGTGGTCGTCATCCCCTCCCAGCCCCCGATCTGTTCGCAGCAAAACTGTCGGCGATGGGTGTAAATTCCCTTCCAGTCGATGGCGCAAAGCCAACCCTAGTAGTTGCCTACGATGACTCCCGCTTTGCCTTTGCGTCTAGATTGTGGTGGCTGCTGTCTTACTTTGGCCATCGCCGCGTTGCCGTACTTGATGGCGGCCTAAGCGCATGGATTGAGGCTGGCTACGATCTTAGCAATCTCGCTCCAGCTAGCAAACCTGGATTATTTATACCTCATCCCGATCCCACCAAAATTGTTGATATTGATTATGTGAAAACTCAAAAGGATATACCTGGTGTGATTCTAATTGACTCCCGCGAAGCAGAACGCTATCTTGGAGAACGAGAGCCAATCGATCCCATTGCTGGACACATTCCAGGGGCAGTTAATTTTGCTTGGCAATCAGCTAGCGATCGGCAGGGTTACTTATTGCAAGATTCACAATCTCGCTGGACATCATTGAGTAATGAGAATGAAGTAATTGTTTATTGTGGTTCTGGAGTTACAGCTTGTGTAAATCTGCTATCACTTAAGATCGCAGATATTAATGCCAAGCTTTATCCAGGTAGTTGGAGTGATTGGTGTTCCTACTTAGGATAAGATTCCCATAAATTAGAAATAGAGGAAGTTTTGAGTGAGCCAGAGGGAGGATACCACATTTGCTGAAGCGCAACAGTTCTACCACTTCTTCGCGATCGCGGATCCAGAAGGGGAACGTAAGATTCTGTTAGATTCGACTACTTACTGCATCGGTCGTAATCTGACGAATGGCATAGTATTGCGATCGCAGCTTGTATCTCGTCAGCACGCTGTTTTACTGCGGGTTCCCGTGCCCAAAAAATCCTCTCATCTATTTCGGATTATTGACGGTAATTTACAAGGTAGACGAAGTAAAAATGGCTTACTGATCAACGGCAAGCTCTACTTTTCCCACATATTGAGTCATGGCGATGAAATAGTTTTTAGCAATGATACCAGAGCTTCCTATCAGATTGTCACCCATCCTCTAGAGGTAGTCATGCCTGGTGATACGGATGCCGATCAAATCTTGCAAGCAATGCAACATAGCGTCTCAGATCTTGGGAATTGGCCTCACATGTCTGATACAGATTTTGCAAATTACAATGAAGAAGCACTGGCACGTTTAGCTTCTTTCCCAGAGCTTAATCCCAATCCGATCGTAGAGGTTAACATTACGGGAGCGATCACATATCTCAACCCTGCCGCTGCGAGACAATTTCCTGAATTATACGAACTAGGAGCGAACCACCCTCTACTAAGAGATTTAGTTCGCTCAGTTTCCAATCTCCAACATGACACCCAGGAAGCTTTTGTGCGAGAAATTGAGGTGCACGGACTGATTTTCGAGCAATTTATCCACTATATTCACAGTAGCGAGTTGATTAGAAGCTATGTTGCTGATATCACCGAACGCAAGCGATCGCAGGAACTCATTCAATATCAAGCACTTCACGATGGGCTCACAGGCTTGCCTAACCGCAAACTCTTCAGCAACTATCTGGCCAACTCCTTAGCTGAGGCGATCGCAACCGATGAAAAACTGGCGGTGGTCTTCATCGATTTAGACCGTTTTAAGCAGGTCAATGACTCCCTCGGTCATGATATCGGCGACCTTCTGTTAAAAAGCATTGGCGATCGCTTGCAGGAATTTCTCCAAGCAGAAGATATGTTAGCTCGTTGGGGTGGCGATGAATTTATCCTGTTACTACGCAAAGTCTCATCAGCCGATCTCACTTTGAAATTGACCCAGAGAATGTTGAATGCGTTCGCTCAACCGTTTATTTGTGATGGGCAAAAACTCCAGATCGGTGCCAGCATGGGGATTAGCCTTTATCCGTCTAGCGGTCAAAATGTGGATATCTTGATCAAAAATGCCGATGCGGCTATGTATTTGGCAAAGCAGAGCGGACGTAATCGCTGCAAGCTCTACACCTCACCTTAGCTTCACTTTAGCTTTTAAGCGCACGATCAACTACGACCATTGCGATCGCTGCTTTTATTGCTGCGGATCAGCGCAATTACTAAGCAGGCTAGTCCCACATTAATCGACAGATCGGCCAGATTAAATATGGGAAAATTAATCAACTTAAAACTCAAAAAATCAATCACCTCGCCGCTGGCAAATCTATCTATGCCGTTGCCAATTGCCCCTCCCAGGATGCAACCATAACCGATTTTCTCCCAGTCATCTAATTTCTGATTAGAGCAACCTAGTGCAATTAATCCTAAACTCACAGCCAGGGATACCCACTTCAGCCAGTCTCCTCTAAAAAATCCAAAAGCCGAACCGGGATTAGTAATGTAGGTTATGTGAAAAACTCCCTGCCATATAGGCAAGGAGTCATAAAGCCGAAGATTTTGCATGACTGCATGTTTGCTAACTTGATCAAAAATGAGGCAAAAAAACGTAGCGACCCAAAATAAAAAGTTTTTGATCATGTTAGGCAATATTGGAGCATGTAGCCAGCAAATGGTCTACATGTGGCTTAGGTAATATTAATCAATCCTAACCAAGCCAGTACGCCTTGACCAGTGAAAAACTCAATAACTGCAGCTAATACAAAGCCAATCATGGCGGCACGTCCATTCAGGCGCTCGGCGTAGGTGTTAAATCCAAACTTTGGATCTACGGCTTGGGGGGTCTGTGTTGGCTCAGTCATAACTCAAATTGTCTCCATAACGATAACAAACAAAAAAGCTGATATAGCAATCCTATACCAATTGCAAGGTGGGCTGTGGGGTCTGCGCCCCCACAAAGAGGAAATCCCTGACTCCTAAATAAACTAAATCTGATTGCTATAGCCAACGCCTAGATCGTTATTGACAGATTTTAATTGGGGGTGTGGGGGCATTGCCCCTACGGAGGGGTTCTACCCCTCCACCCCGGCCTAATCTAATTGGCGTTAGCTATATGAAACAAAGCTTAAACAAACATCATGACTTTTCGTTAAATCATAGTAGATAAAAATTAAGTTTTGCAAATTTTCTGAGACTTAATTTTTGTTTTTGAATTGTATTTGCAGATTTCTTGTAAGCTTACTAGAATAAAGATACAAAGCCTAATTGAAAGTTCTCAAACCTTAATAATTAGCGCTGAGTGGCTTAATGTATTTTCTTAACAATGCGTAACGTCATATAGCAATCCTAGATGAAATGCAAATTGGGGTTTTGGGGGCGAAGCCCTCATAAAAGGGGTTTCACCGCTTCACCCCTAAATAAATGAAAACTGGTTGCTCCATAGAAAAATTGATTTTTGTAAATTGACAGCGTAACTGGAGTGTCGGCAGCTTGGAGAGTCACAAAGAGAAAATATTGGTAGTTGATGATGAGGCCAGTATCCGTCGCATCTTAGAGACTAGGCTTTCGATGATCGGTTATGAGGTAGTTACTGCTGCCGATGGTGAAGAAGCCATTAGTATGTTCCATCAGGAAGCTCCCGATCTAGTCGTACTTGATGTGATGATGCCTAAACTAGACGGCTATGGAGTCTGTCAAGAACTACGCAAGGAATCAGATATTCCGATTATCATGCTCACCGCTCTGGGTGATGTAGCTGATCGCATCACAGGTCTAGAGTTGGGCGCTGATGATTATGTCGTTAAACCATTTTCGCCTAAGGAGCTGGAAGCGCGCATCCGCTCTGTATTGCGGCGGTTTGAACGCAATGGAGCTTCGGGAATACCTAGCTCTGGTGTCATCCATGTGGCTAATATTCGCATAGATACTAATAAGCGTCAGGTCTATAAGGGTGACGAACGCATTCGCCTGACGGGCATGGAGTTTAGTTTACTGGAGTTATTAGTGGGTAAGTCGGGGGATGCTTTCTCGCGCTCTGACATTCTCCAGGAAGTATGGGGCTACACGCCTGAGCGCCATGTAGACACCCGCGTTGTTGATGTTCATATATCCCGCCTTCGTGCCAAGCTAGAGGAAGATCCAAGTAATCCTGAACTCATCCTCACAGCTAGGGGAACGGGCTACCTATTTCAACGCATCGTCGAACCTGGCGAAGAGGTTTGATATAGCGTCGAGGTTGCAACTGGAGCAGACTCCAATTCGGCTGTTTTAGGGGTCTGCAAGAATTTTGTTTCTTGTACTGATTGATTTGACAGTGCAAACAAAGGATTAGAAGCAATCCCTGCAAAGCTAGTAAATACTAGCGTCAAGATAATTGCAACTTGTAGTGGTCTCATGCCAATCGCTTGCCAAGTGTTTCCTACCTTTATATCGGGGTAGTTTTTTACTGATTCCGACATTTCGTTTGGTTCTTTGACTACCATCATTTTGACCACGCGAATGTAGTAGTAGATGGAAACTACGCTCATTACCAGAGCTAGAATAACCAACCCATAGGACTTTGCCTGCCAGCCTGCCCAGAAAATATATAGCTTCCCAAAAAAACCTGCTAGGGGCGGAATACCACCTAGGGATAGCAAGGAGATGCTAAGTGCGAGGGTAAGAAATGGGTCTTTATGGTACAAGCCGCTGTACTCGCTAATTTGGTCTGTGCCAGTGCGTAGAGAGAATAGAATCACGCACCCGAAGGCACCCATATTCATAAACAGGTAAACCAGCGTGTAGAAAACCATGCTGGAGTATCCTGCTTCGGTGCCAATCAGCAAACCTAGCATCACAAAACCAGCTTGTCCAATTGAGGAGTAGGCGAGCATTCGTTTCATACTGGTTTGAGCGATCGCCACCACATTTCCCAATATCATACTGAGCACAGTCAGTACCACAAATACGTAATGCCATTGCGCCGAAATACCAGGGAAAACCGTCACCATAAATCTGATGGCAAGCGCAAATCCCGCCACCTTAGAACCAATCGATAGGAATGCCACGACAGGGGTAGGCGAACCTTCGTAAACGTCTGGGGTCCACTGGTGAAAAGGTACGGCTGACAGTTTGAAGGCAATGCCTGCAACCACAAACACCATAGCCAAAATTAGGCTGATGCCACTGGTGGGTAGATGTTGGGCAATACTTTGGAGATTGGTTTCTCCACCAGATAAGCCATATAGCAGTGACATGCCATACAGGAATATGGCAGAACTAGAGGCTCCAATTAGCAAATATTTGAGTGCAGCTTCGTTAGAACGAGGATCGCGCTTGGTATAGCCTGTGAGTAAATAAGAGGAAATACTCAGCGTCTCTAAGGCCACAAAGATCATTACCATCTCATTCGAGCCAGATAGAAACATGCCGCCGATGCTCGCAGCTAACAAAATATTGATATATTCTGCGATCACTACTCGAGCCTGATGCAAATAGCTGACTGAGATCCAGATGGTCAGCAGAGCTGACATGGCGATGATACCGCGAAAGATAATACTGAGCTTATCGCTGTAGAAACTGCCAAGAAAAGAAATGGGATTGTCAAGACTCGCCCATTGCCAACAAAGGGCAGCTACAGCTCCGACTAGACCGATACTGGCAATGTAAGGTAGTGACTTAGTAGACTGCGCACTGGTTACGATCAGATCGACAACTAGTACGACTATCAGCGTCACAATCAAAATTGACTCAGGTAAGATCGCGCCTATATTAAGCAGGGTGCTGAGATTTGCAAAGTCCATATTTTTTTAGTTTTATCTCTCAACAAGCATTTTAGCTGCGAATTGCGATAACGTTTGCAGGAAAAAGTAATATTTGCTTGAGTTGTGGCACATCTAGCGGTGGGAATATCCTATGGTTGAGATCGGGTTTAGTCTATGTATGGTTTATGTGTTGGCGATTATCTTTGGTTAAGGGCTTCAGATAAACGATCTGCTACTACACGTACAGAGGCGATCGCCCTGTCATAGGCTAAACGTGTGGGGCCAAGTACACTAACGCTGCCAACTGCGACGCGATCGTTGTCGTAGGTGCAAGAAATCAACGTGCAGTTCTGAATTGGTTCTAGTGAAATTTCTGAGCCGATCTTTACCTTGATTTGGCGGCGATCGCTTGATTCGGTCTGCTCAAAAATTAGTGGAAATAACTCCGCTTGGTTTTCTTCTAATAATTGCACGATCGCCTTAACCTGGCTGAGTTGGTTAAATTCAGGCTGTCGCAACAGTTCGGTTAAACCACTGATAAAAATCTGACCTAATGCAGGTGGCTTACAAGCCCGCGTCAGTTCTCGTAATGGCTGCTCTAGTAAAGTAGCGTACTGGCGAAATTGCCAATCTAGCTCGTGCCAACTGAAATCTGACAGATCGCACCACTGAAGGTCATGCAAATGTGCGTTCAAAAAGTTATTTAATACCTGGAGTTCTGCCTCTAAAGAACTAGCCTCGGTATCGGCTGGTAGATCGACTAGCACAGAAGCAGTCTGGTAGGTATCGCTTACAGCAACAATCATCACTTTGCGCGGATCGATTGCAACCAATTGCAGATGTCTAATTCTTGCGGCTTGCATATTTGGTGCTGTAACTAGAGCAATACAGCCACTCAAAGTTGCCAGAATCTGTGACACACTGCGCAGTAACATTTCCAAACTGCAATTATCAGTTAAATGTGCGTACTGCGATAATTGCTGCTGCATATGTGACGACAGGTCATTACTTGGTGGGCTAAGTAGATCGTCAACATAAACTCTATAACCTGAATTTGAGGGAATTCTCCCAGCTGAAGTATGGGGTTGATAAAGCAGTCCAAATTTATCCAGCACGCCCATGACGTTACGAATAGTAGCCGCACTGATATCAAAGTTGTATTCCTCAACCAAGACCTTAGAGCCCACAGGTTCGGCAGTGGCAATATAATGATTTACAGTTGCCCAAAGCACTTTTTGCTCTCTACTGGATAAATTCGCTTTTGTCATATCTTGGTAGCTCTGAAAGCTGGAGATTAGTAGAACTTAAAAAAATAATTAAAAAAGTTTTAATGATTAATAGGATAACCAGATTGAGCCCGAATTAGGTATAGGCTAAAACAAATACTTTAAAACCCTTTATTTCATAGATGGTTGTGGCTGCTTAAGAATTTAGATAGTTGCAACGATATTTCGTAGTTAAAGATTGTATGCCAGGATGAAACTTTGACAGCATGTATTAACTACAAACTTGACTTAGTAAAGATACAGGGATTAAGTTGTGCTACGGTGTCAGTACCAATTCCAGCCCCACCGCCTCTCATAGGCTTAATGCTATGTTTAAAAACCTACTATCCTTAACTAGCAGAGGTAGCCAGTCAAAGATCTGTAGCGTATTAAAAGTCAGAGAAATAGTAACTTCGAGGATTTTAGAAGGAGTAGCAGGTTTTTAGATGAATAGAGACGAACAACCCACCCAAATCACTCAGCTCTATCTTTGGGCTGTAGGACTGGATATCGAGGCTTTTCCCCAGGGGGCAATGTTGGGAGATCGCTACCTTGTACACGATTCACAGGTGGTAATCGACACGCAACAATATCGACTGCCCGAAAGTCCTGATGAGATTCCTTCCGATGTCGTCTCTTACCTAAAACTTTCTCGATTGCCGCTGCATTTACCCCGACCCTATGGTTTATTGAGATGGGGAGAGGAGCTAAATCTATCCGAAGTTCTGCTTCTCGAAAATATACCAGTAGATCGAGATGGCCACCTGCTCCCTACCTTAGAGTCTTTGTGGGCTAAAACCCCAGCTTTGCGACAAATTAACTTGCTCTGGCAGGTTTTGCAACTTTGGCAGCCTTTGGCAGAGCAAAACATGACACTTACTCTGCTCCAACCCAATTTTCTGCGTGTGGATGGTTCCTGGCTCCGCCTTTTGGAGTTGAAGGCTGATGTGACTCAGGTGCAGCTATCGCAATTGGGTAATATATGGGTAGAATGGCTGCCTGAAGCTAACCCTGAGATTGAAGAACCGCTGGCCGACTTTGTTTTTGCGCTAGCCCGTAATGAATTAGATATCAACGAGGCGATCGCGAAGCTAGATGAGCTTGCTACCAAGCGATTTCAGGCAACCCCATTCACAATTCGGATCGCTAGTGCCACAGACCAAGGCCCCAGCCGCGACCATAATGAAGATACCTGCTATCCCGATCCTAGGAAACAAGATCGCTTCCTGCAAAATGAATTTTTGCGCGATCGCGTTGCGGTGATTTGCGATGGCTTAGGTGGCCATGAAGGTGGTGAAGTTGCCAGCACTATGGCAATTCAAACTATCGAGCAGCAATTGCAAATACTCTTACAGCAGGTGGAGACAGAGACAGAACCCTTCTCTCCCCAAACTTTTACCCGACAGCTAGAAGCAATTGCTCGGGTTGTGAATAATCAGATTGTGGCGCTTAATGATAAGCAACAGCGCACCGCTCAGCAGCGCATGGGGACTACCCTGGTAATGGTGATTATCCCTCGTCCCCAAGGTCAGCCTTGTAACCAGGTCTATGTCGTTCATGTAGGAGACAGTCGGATCTACTGGGTTAGTCCACAAAACTGCAGACAAGTAACGCTCGACGACGATGTTGCTACCCGCGAATCTGTCTTAGGCTATAACTTTTACGTATATTCTCATCAGCGGGTAGATGGAGGAGCATTAATTCAAGCTTTAGGTACAAGAGCCTCTGATAGCCTTGTACCGAGAATCCAACGTCTCCAACTAGATGAAGATTGCCTGTTAATGCTGTGTTCTGACGGCTTGAGCGATTTTGAGCGAGTTAATGAGTTGTGCGAGAGCCATATTCAACCAATTTTGACTAAAAATCTGCCACTTTACCAAGCTTGTCAAACCTTAATTGCAGAGGCAAATAGTCGTAATGGCCATGATAATGTCACCATTGCCCTCATGCGTTGCCGTCTTGCTCCACCCGATCCGAATGAAGATATCGAACTGGATAGTGCTTCAAATGACGCTCCTACACTTATCCCTACAGTTCCCACTGAGATCCCTTCGGTTCCCACTGAGATCCCTACAGTTCCCACTGAGATTCCTACAGTTCCCACTGAGATCCCTACACCTCCAATAGATCTACTAGTGGAAAATAATCGGGAAGTAGAAAATAGTGAAGATGATGAAGATAGTATTGAGAATCTTTATGAGATTAATGGCGATCGGGTTGGATTGGAAGAGACAGACGAGGACACGACAGATTTAAAATCTGATGCTTCACAGCAAACCAGCCGAGGTTTGGTTATATCCCTCGTTATCGTCATGTTTTTATTGGGGTGTGGAATTACTGCGGCTCTAACACCCGCTGGCCAAAATTGGATGCGCGATCTCAGGGAGCAGATTTTCCCTGGTAATAAGTAGTTGGCTGTGGACACTTCTGCTACAAATCTTGCCAATATGCAATTTTCAACTTTAGGACTTGGTCTAATTAGCGGCACATCGGTTGATGGGATTGATGCGGCTCTGGTCAGAATCTCTGAAATTGACGGGTTACTGCAATGCCAACTGATCGCAGGCGAAACGTTCGGCTATGAACCAGCATTACGAGACGAGATTCTGTCTGTCTGTGCCGATTCACCCAGAACGATCGCGCAAATTTGTGAGCTTGATGATGCGATCGCCGCTGCCTTTGCTGCTGCCGCCTTGAGATTAATGCAGGACTGTAATCTCCAACCTGACTTTATTGCTTCCCACGGTCAGACAATATTTCATCGGCCACCTGTAACCAAGGGCGATCGCACCCCAGGAAAAGATCTCATCCAGCTTGGCTACAGCGTGCAATTGGGTAGAGGGGCAGCGATCGCTCATATAACGGGTATTAAAACCGTAAGCGATTTTCGCACTGCCGATATTGAAGCTGGGGGGCAGGGCGCACCAATGGTCCCGATGTTAGATTGGTTGGTGCTAACCCATTCTACTAAGGTTACCTGCGTGCAAAATATTGGCGGTATCAGCAACGTTGCTTATCTGCCCGCTAGTGCCGATCGCGATGCGGTTTATGGTTGGGACAATGGCCCTGGCAATGTCCTGATCGATATGGCGGTACAAAAATTATTTGGTCAAACCTACGATCGTGGCGGTCAGTTGGCCGCGATCGGCAGTGCCGAACTAAATTTGGTGGAAAATTGGTTAGCGCTGGATTTCTTCCAAGTCCCACCCCCCAAATCGACTGGCCGAGAGCTATTCAGTCCTGCTTATCTCGATCGCTGCCTGAGCCAATGTGCGAAAAATAATCTGTCTGCGCATGACATCCTAGCAACCTTGACAGAATTCACTGCGGTGGCGATCGCGCAAAGCTACCAGCAATTTTTACCTAAATTTCCCGATCGAGTTTTGCTCTGCGGCGGTGGTAGTCGCAACGATTACCTAGTAAAAAGATTACAGCACCATTTAGCGCCCGCCGAGGTCACAGATAGCGATGTGGCTGGATTGAATGCCGACTTTAAAGAAGCGATCGCTTTTGCCGTTTTAGGCTACCTCAGGCTGCAAGAGCGTCCAGGAAACCTTCCTCATGTGACAGGAGCTAGGCAAGCCGTGTTATTGGGGCGCATATACGTCTAGCTGTTGTGGTATTTCCGAGTCAATGTAAGCAGCAATTCCAAACCAATTACCTCTAGTCGAAGTGCATTGGGGGCTGGCTGGCTGGCATATCCTCGTTTTCTATCAGAGCTGAGTTTTGTTGCTCTCTATTTTAAGATTGCGTTCAAGTTTTGTGCTTTGCAAGTCCAACAATCCTAGGATTAAACTCTGAAAGATGAGTTTGGTTAATCTAAGCAGCCAAACTATATTGTTGAGTCTATTCAACGAGCACTGGGGATTGCCAATAGCTATCCTAGATATTGAGGCGATCGCGCAGGGATTGCCTCTACAACAATTACATGGTCTATTTAGTTACTTAGAGCTATAGGGCTTATACATATGGATTATTTTTGGTTCAAAACCTTTCATATTATTGGTGTTGTCGTCTGGTTTGCTGGACTATTTTACCTAGTGCGCCTGTTCATTTACCACGTAGAAGCTGACCAAGAGCCAGAACCCGCGCAATCAATTCTGAAAAAACAGTATCAGATTATGGAAAAACGCCTCTACGACATCATCACTACACCTGGCATGGTAGTGACTGTTGCTATGGCGATCGGCTTGCTCACAACTGAACCAGAAGTAGTCCGAGATATCTGGATGCAAGTCAAACTTGGTTTAGTAGGTGTTCTGATTGCCTACCATTTTTACTGTGGGCGCTTGCTCAAACAACTGGCGGCGGGGGAATGTAAGTGGGGTGGCCAGCAACTAAGAGCGCTAAACGAAGGTCCTACAGTACTTTTGGTCGCGATCGTGTTGCTTGTGGTATTTAAAAATAGCCTGCCTTGGGATATTACTACGGTTGGCATATTAGGTGCGATCGTGGCAATGGCAGCGGCGATTCAACTCTATGCCAAAAAACGCAGGCTAGATCGCGAAAAGCTAGGATTGGAAATGTCTCCCGAAAAAACGTCGTAGTCACCCTAAAGTTTTTCTCTAAAGCGAGGAAGGCTGAAATAAGGTGCTGAGATAGACCTTAGCCGCACTGCGATAATTGCGGGATGACGCTGCGGTATCGCTGGTACCATTTTGCAAAAGGAATAGCGATAGAGCGGCGGCGAAAACCCGATCTTGATCCCAATCGGGATGTGTTTCAAGATACCCCTTCAATGTTTCGTGTAACTCTTCAGGAATTTCTGCCAAGATACTGACTGTTGCTTCCATAGATTTTCCCTTAATCCCACGTAAATGGGCGTTGTACTTAAGATGTGGTGGGCTACTATTGTTGACTAACTATTAGGGCTTGTCAACGCGATCGCCGATACCTTTTTAGCGATCTCTATGGGTAGTTGACAACTAATCATCGGTATTTTGCCAGCATTTTCGTTACATAACTTCAATTAGTTGAGAAATACAGCGATTTCCCCATACTTGCGATCGCAAATCTCGCTAAGCTACCGCCTTAGTGGTTCACATCCTCTTAGTTAGATCTGCTGCCTGTGGAAAACCCCCAAAAATCTGTGGAGAACTTGGCAATATCTGTGGAAACTCCTGTGGAAAACTTTGTGCTTAACTTAACAAAATAAAGTTGGGAACGATTTCTAAAAGTCATGAAACCTTAACTTTTGTTAAAAGTGTAAAAAATAGCAAGGAGTTCAACCCCTTGCTATTTATAGCGATTAGTGCATTTATTGCGATCGCTGAGTTACTAACCTTGTTTTAGAACTTGGATGGCAGCTTTAGTGCCAGCACCTGGTACAGAAGAGTCAAACCCAAGTATTTGGATAGTTGCCTCTAAAGCTCCGATCGCAGTAAGAATGTCGCGATCGCTGACAAAGCCAAGGTGTCCGATGCGGAAAGCCTTCCCTGCGAGGTGATCCTGGCCGCCAGCCATTACAATATCAAACTGTTTTTTAATTGTGGCGCGGATCTTCTCGGCATCTAAGCCTTCGGGCGGTACGATCGCTGTAATCGAAGCACTAGCGGCCTGGTCATCAGCAAATAGACCTAGCCCCATAGCCTTGACGGCGGCGCGGGTGGCATCGCGATGACGCATATGGCGGGCAAAGATATTGGCTAAGCCTTCGCTTTGCATCATACGCAGGGTTACCTGTAGAGCCATCACCATGTTGACCGAGGTGGTGAACGGGGTAGAATTTTTGGCAGCATCCTTACGCGCCTTGCCCAAATCTAGGTAATAGCGGGGCAGGTTAGCGGTTTTATAGGCTTCCCACGCCTTAGTCCCGACGGCAACAAACCCTAGTCCTGGCGGAATCATATAGCCCTTTTGCGAGCCAGAAGCAACCACATCCAACGCCCACTCATCAGTGGGAACATTCATCGCCCCTAAACTCGTCACAGCATCTACAATAATTAATGCTTGCCCATGGGCTTTGACATGGCGGTTGATCGTTTCGAGATCGTTCACTACTCCCGTAGAAGTCTCGCTGTGGGTGATAATGACGGCTTTGATCTCTTTATTAGTGTCGGCCTCTAGCTTGCTTTTGAACACATCAGGATCTAGTGGTTTACCCCATTCAGCCTTGATTCTCTCAGCATTAATGCCATAGGCATCGCAGACATCACCCCATCGTTCGCCAAATTTACCATTTTCTCCTACTAAGACGCGATCGCCTTTGCTTAAGAAATTAATAATGCCAGCTTCCATTGCGCCAGTGCCGCTAGCGGTTAAAATCAACACTTCATTTTGGGTTTGGTGCAGCCATTTCAACTTCTCGGTCACATCTGCCATGACTTTACTGAAATCTCCACTGCGGTGGCCGATTGGCGCTTTTGCCAGAGCCAACAGTGCCTGCTCGGGCACAGGCGTTGGGCCTGGAATCATTAACATGAGTTTGTCTTCCATAAATCGCAGTATGTTTGGTTACTTTTGCTTATTTACTTATTCGCGTCTAAGTATTTTAAGGGGTATTTACCCCAATGAGTGCTGTACTATATCGCTAGCGTTAGGCTCGCTCAAAAGTAAACCCATATGGTAAACAGATATTTAGCTTGTATCGCTGCTACAGCAGTGGTACTTACTAGTTTTGGCAACCTAGCCACTTCGGTTGGAGCCCAAACTCCTAAAACTCCCCCAGTCAAACCAGCTAAGCCAACTACACCAGCCAAATCAGCTAAGCCAACTACACAAACTCCGCCAACTACTTCAAAGAAAGCAGAAACAGCCGAACAGTTGCTCGATCGCGGTAATGCCTATGTTCGGCTGGGAAATCTGGAGGGGGCGATCGCTTCATTTCGCGCGGCGGTGAAAAAGAAGCCAAACCTTACTGCTGCGCATTACAATCTTGGCTTGGCTCTAGCACAATCTGGGCAAGTTCAGGATGCCGTATATTCATTCCAGCGGGCGACACGACTCGATCCCAAATTTGCTTTGGCCTATAGCAATCTGGGCGCGGCGATGCTGCAAAGTGGTAAAACCGATGAAGCAATTACCTATCTGAAAAGAGCCGTAGCATTGGATCGCAATCTGGCCGTAGGCTACTATAACCTCGGGCTAGCGCTCAGGCAAAAAGGCGATGTTAACGGTGCGATCGCCCAATTGCGGCA
>JANMRU010000168.1:0-3396 GCA_031388585.1 Pseudanabaena sp. SOY_30_concoct_251
GCTTCTGGCCCAAATGTGGGGTTAGAACCAGGCGGTACCGTCGCGCCCTGACCGCTATCATTGTCGAGGATGTTAATTACTACTCGCTGAGTACCACCCGAGAAGGCACCATTTATAGAGTCAAGCCCTAAGACAAAGCTCTCTGTGATTTCAGCATCTGTATCATCAATAATCGGAATAGTAATTGGAAAACTAATTGGCTCTGTAACGGCAGGAAAAGATTGGGTTCCAGCAGTGATTGCTAAGTAATCAATACCTGCTAACGCGGCATTAGTATTTGTTCCATTTTGGGTGCTGTAAGTAAATGATATTGTTCCTTCGGATGCTGCTGCGCCACTAAATAGAATTGGGATAGTTACCGATCCCACACTTTCATCTACTGTAATAGTAACTGTATTACCAAAACCTATCGTTCCTATATCTGTGACGGTTGCCATAAAAATCTACTCCTCAACTCAATTTGTCTAAACCCGATCTGTCAGTTACAAGTTCTCACAGAAACGTATAGAATACTACCTTAAAAACACAGCTTCCTGCCATCATTTTCGTGATGACTTTAGTGCGTATTATGTGTGCTTGAATTCAGCTTAAACTGAAGCTCAAATTGCACTTTTCTGCAACCTTAACTGCAATTTTTAGGACAAAAGTCTGCGACTCTATATCTTAATTCCACAACGCTTGTACTGCAAAATTCTGCAATTACCCAAATTGCCAAGCTAAGAAAACTGAAAGCTTAATTTTGCGCGATTAATCTGACAAGCCAAGCGAAAATTTATTTGCCCAATAAGTACTAACAAATGCAAATAATGGCTTGAGCTTTAGCAGTGGCAAGGTCTTTGAGTCAATACCATAATATTACTCCGTCCGCAACCCCTAGCTAGACAGTCGCTACCCGACTAGTTAACCACCGCTGAAACGATTTTTGACTTTCTCCCGATGGTTGCCCAAGGATCAGGTTTTTGCTGCTAATGTCTTCATCAAGCCGATGCCAATGGATTCCGCTACCGTCAGCAATAAAGCGAAAATCGTTGCGTTCTTCTATTGAGCCATGCAAGAGGCGAGGATACCATGCTAATGGCACGGATATGGTACGCCCATCAGATAAATCCACAGAAAGCGTATCATCAGTCACAGTCACTTGCTGAATTTTGGCTATTTCAAGCAGGTCAATCGTTAAAGAAGTCATTCCAGCCTACTAGCAATTGCTCTTGATGTTCGTCAACAATTTTTTGAATGCGATTAATCTCTGTGCGACTAAACCCTCTGTTACTTTGAAGACGGATAGGTTCAAGCCAAAACTTGGCTTCGTCCCGATCGCGCTCTACATGTACATGGGATGGCTCATCACGATCGCCTGCGTAGCAGAAGAAACGGTATGGACCAACGATTAACAGAGTGGGCATTCAAAACTTGTGATTCAAACACCTAAAACATAGCTGAGACGCACTTGACTGTCAACAAGCAGTTACCTGCAACAGCAATTCCAAATTTAGAAATGCTACATTGGTTTGCCCTCACCCCAGCCCTCTCCCAAGCTTGGGAGAGGGAGCAAGAGGCTCCTCAGTATCTCGAACAGAATGGGGTTCTACCGCCTGGAGAATTTCCGCCAATACCGTTTCGAGTTGGTGCAAAACTACTTCGTTCGTAAACCGTACGATCCTGTAACCATGAGCTTCTAGCTCGGTTGTTCTCGCTGCATCATATTCGATTTGGGTTTCGTGAATTCCACCATCGACTTCAACGACTAATTTGTGCGCCGCACAGTAAAAATCTAAAATGAAATTGCCGACGGGATGTTGACGACGAAATTTTAACCCAGCTAATTTACCGCCTCTCAAAGCTTGCCAAAGCTGCTGTTCGGCTGGAGTTAGGGTCTTGCGTAATTGCTTGGCAGCATTATCGATCAAGGCAGTGGTGCCCCGAATTCTTTCAGATGGAGCCGACATAAATCGATCGAACCAGTTGGGTGCTTTTTCTAGATTACCCAGTTATCCCCCATCCCCTAACTTGGGAAAAGGGGGATCGGAGTCTTGCTCCCCTCTCCCAGAATTGGGAGAGGGGCTGGGGGAGAGGGCAAACCAATACCGCACTCCCATAGCATTTCTGAATTTGGAATTGCTGTACCTGCAATCTATGACATTACGCAAACGACTAGCTTAAGGTAAGGGTGTTTCCGCGAGGAAGGGTAGTAACGGAATCCCTCTGCAAACCTGCAAGCTGACGAACAGAAACGACATAGAAGAGAAATCCCCTGGTTACCCGATTGTGCTGCGGCTTCAGCAACCAGTTTTCATGAAGCTTGAACAAGTTCCGTCTGGGTTTCCTTGAACTGAGCGAGTTGAGGATATTGTTTCTGAAGTTCAATGTAATAGTTCACCAATCTCTGAGGGTCGTGTCCGTTCTCCTCAGAAATGATATGGCGGACTTCACGTATTTGGCTAATTGCATCATCCTTCTTCGTCATTTTGCGCTCCGATTAACTCTAATGGTGTGACTAGCGTTGGCACGTACAATCCAAGCATAATGTTCACTCGCCGAATATGACCAAATTTGTTCGCATTTGCTAAATGCCGACAGTTCCAGGTTAACAAAAAATCACATTTATGATACGAAGCTAGGGCGAGATGTAGTGCATCATGAGCAGTTTGAAGTTCTTTCCCAACGCCTCATGTACATAAACCCTACATCTTGGACACGAACTATATCCAACTTAGGTAAACGTCTCATCAGCCCACGCAATATGGCTCCATTAAAATTTTCGTCGGTTAGCAGGCGCACTTGTCATCGACTCCACTTGTGACCGATCGCGAGCAAGTAAGCGCTGCCTCATATCGACCAAGTTGTGCTTTTGAGAAAGTTGTTGTCTCAGTTGCTGAGCTTGTTGCTTACGCTGCTCCAAATAGCTATCGATTTCCTGACGATGGTTTAAATAATAAGCAATGGAAGTGAATATGTCTTCTAAGCGGAGAACTGAAACCTGAATTGCAATTTCTTGGGGAGTAGAGCCATTGTGGTATGAAGCAAGTAGACTATCTAGAGTTACTCGACTCGCCCACACACGAATACCTCCCACTTCATCCCAACGAAAAGGGGGAGAGGTAGCTTGGAATTTTTCTGAGTCACTGATTAGGGACATAATTGTACCTAATCTAAACTGTACCAAAACATTGTAGCAAGAAGCCTAACGCTTTATCGTCAAGAGCTTTTTAGCAAGTTTCTGGATATAGATCTCCTCACCCCAAATTGCTATGATCGATTCAAGCGTTTTTTGAGCAAAACCATGATTGCAGTTACTCAATTACAGCAAGAGTTAACCTTTGAACAGTTTTTGGAGCAATGTCCTGAAGATGGTCGCTACGAACTTGTGGATGGCAAGATGGTAAGAATTCTAGCAAC
>JANMRU010000258.1:0-2989 GCA_031388585.1 Pseudanabaena sp. SOY_30_concoct_251
GCAAGCTGCTAATCTAGTCGATGCATTGAAAAGCCCAGGCCCTTTCACCGTCTTTGCCCCCAATGATGATGCCTTTGCTAAGCTTCCCCCAGGTACAATTACGACATTGGTGCAGAATATTCCACAGCTTTCAAGAATTCTTACCTTTCATGTGGTTTCGGGCCGATACACAAGAGAAGATTTAGCCAAACTCGGATCGGTGACTTCACTTGAGGGTACAAATATCGAAATTGATATCTCTGATGAGTCATTTGAAGTCAATAATGCTACTGTAGTCGCTGCCGATATTGAGGGAGATAATGGCATCATTCACGTCATTGATAACGTCATTTTGATGCGTCCGCATTGGGTTGCGAACATTATGGCTTCAGGTCGCGAGAGTATGGCAACTAGTGTATGCGGCTAGCGACATTAAAATATTTGGCGTATTTTTATGCGACAAAATAAGATTTCTGGAGGGACTTGAATTCGAGAATGAGAAGAAAGCATAGGAACAAGTATTTGGCTAACACATTTGGGAGGAATATGACAACCATAACTCAAGGCATCGCTTCAATCAATGCTCTAAGAACTTTATTTACAGCTTCCGGTGAAGAGAAAACTTGAGATACATCTTCATCTAAAACAACTACTGTCATTTTTCGTTCTCCTTCTTGCCCCGCAAATCGATTAGGTTTTGCTTTACCATAATCAAGTTCATACTCTGCTGCCAAATCATCTTCACTCTGCTGAGATTTATCAGAAGGCGTTGTTTTCATAATCTTTACGTTCCCTTTGAGTTACGATGCGGGCACTGATAATGCGGATCGCCTTGGGACGTTCTGTAAAGCTGACTAGCAGTAGCCGATTTTGTCGGGAATGACCGATGATAATTTCCCTATGCTCTTCTGCTGAATGCAATTCATCTTCAAAAATTAGCGCAAGTGGATTGTTGAAAACTGTTTTAGCTTCTTCAAAGCTCACACTATGCTTTTTAGGATTAGCCTCTGCTTTGATCACGTCCCATTCATAATCCATACCTGAAGTATAACTGACTCAGTAAACTGGGTAGGAAATATAACTAAAGTCATGCCTGTAACATGACCTCTGTCCGATGACACACCTTGGTAATGCTTGATAATTTATATACATCAAAGTTCGGTCAAGTAATCAAGGAGTTAGTTTTATGAAATTTTTAGCTAAAAATACCGCGATCGCCGCATTTTCTACTATTCTTTTTGTTTCCTTTTTTTACCCTTCTGCCGCCCACGCCGAGCGACGCTTTGGTGCCGTACATAACAGCAATAGCGCTGCGGCTGGTGTAGTTGGTAATAATGGCGTGGCAGGCTGTGCGGGTAGCACTAGCAGAGGCGGATGCAAAGCAACTTACAACGATGGCACAGGCAACACATTCAAAGGTCAAAGTAATTACAGCAACACCAGCACAAACTTTAGTAATAGGCGCAGCAACAGTTGGACGCGCAGTAATGGCAATAACGGTACTGGTACGGTCAGTAACAACTACGACAAAACCACTAAAACTGGAGTCCGCAACGCTAATCGCAGCGGCACTTACAATGGCACCGACTATACCTATGACAAGACTACTAACTACTCAGAAGGGCAAGTTTGCCGCACCGTTAACGGTACCTATGGCACCTATACCTACACCAACAGTGGTAAGCTAAGTTGCCAGTAGCAAAGCCGTTAATGTTGGCTTGTTGTGGTTATGAGAATTTTACTGGTTGAAGACGACGATCGCATAGCCCAACCTATCGCCGAGGATCTCGAACACCAACACCATTTAGTTGACGTTGCCAGAGACGGCGTGCAGGGATGGGAATACGCTCAAGCAACTGATTACGACCTGATTTTGCTAGACATCATGCTCCCTCGTTTGGATGGGATTACCTTGTGCAAGCGCTTGCGTGCCGATGGATTCTCTGGTTTTATTTTGATGCTAACCGCTAGAGATACAACCGCAGATAAGGTAATCGGTCTGGATGCGGGAGCAGATGATTATTTGGTCAAACCCTTTGAATTAGAAGAGATAGAAGCTAGGGTGAGGGCTTTTTCCAGGCGAGGCGATCGCGCAAACCTCATCAACCCAGTACATGGTGATTTGCAGCTCGATCTCGTTGCCTGTAAAGTTACGTATAAGGGGAATCTCCTATCGCTGACCCCCAAAGAATATATGTTGATGGAGCTATTTTTGAGGCATCCCACCCAGATTTTTAGTCGCAGTGCGCTGATCGATAAACTGTGGAGCTTTGATCGCTGTCCAGGTCAAGACGCAGTAAAAACGCACATCAAAGTATTGCGGCAAAAGCTTAGGGCAGTTGGAGCTGCAGAGGACATAATTGAGACAGTGCATGGTATGGGATATCGCCTGCGATCGTCCACGCCCCCATCTCCCAACTAAATCTTCAGGCTCTGGGCTCAACATATGTTTCGAGCAATACGCTACCGCCTCTTATTATCATATTTACTAGTGCTTGGCTCAGTTCTGACTATATTTGCTCTGTCGGTCAGAATTGTGTTTGAACGCAGTCGAATCGACCAGCTCACCGAAGATCTCATCACCATAGCTGAAGCTGCGACTAGAGAGCTACAGTTTGAAGATAATAAGCCTAAAGTTGATAGCGATTTTACTGACAAAGATCTGAAGGGTCGCGACCGATCGCTGCAATGGTTTGATGCGCGCGGAAAACTTATAGTTACCCATGGCATCACCTTCCCTCACTTACCAAGTGTACTCAACCGTCAAGGCAAGAGTTCTGCCAGTCAGGCACACACTCAGAGCGTCACTCTACCAATTGCCAGTAAAGACGGGCACCGTATCGGATTTGTACGAGCTAGCCAGTCCTTAAATGCTATAGACAAAACTCTAGATCAATTAAATTGGGGACTAGGCAGTGGCATCCTCCTCGCACTCATACTCAGTGGTGCAGGCGGAGTTTGGCTCACGAGCCAGGCCATGCAGCCAATCGAGCACAGCTTTCAACAATTG
>JANMRU010000275.1:0-6954 GCA_031388585.1 Pseudanabaena sp. SOY_30_concoct_251
CGACGCGGGGCGCAGGGCCGAGGCTCTCAAACACTATGACGATCTGATCGTGCTTCTGAAGCGCGAGCTCAACACCGAACCGGATGCTGCCACGAAGGCACTGGTCACCGAACTGCGTGGCGGACAGCTGGCCGTCAAGACCGCGCCCCTAAAGGAGATCGACAGTTCAATTCTGCCGCTGCCGGACCGGCCATCGATTGCGGTGCTGTTTTCCATGCGAGTAGCAATCGCTTTAAATTGTTCCTTGGAGAGCTCTGAGCCTTTGCCACCGAGGCTTCCTGGTAGTTGGTTTTTATCGATTTCTTCGTCTTCGGGAATCTGCGCTATAAACAATTCTGAATCTGGAGGAGTAGAAGTGCTAGTAATCAAAGCTACTCTAATACCACCGATTTTCGCTCCAAAGGTGCCTTTGGAGCCACCAGGAATACTGTAGTCTAAGATGCTTTTGGCGATCGCCTCCGCCCGTTGAGGGTCAGTTGCGCTATCCAAAGCTTTAGCGCCTAAACCTGTTAAACCTGCACCAACTAGCAGTGCGCCACCCACCGAAATCGCTAGGAACTCCCACCAGCTGGCAGTATGTTGAGCAGCAGGTGAAGTTTTATCTTTGTTTAGATCGTTGAAATTGAGCATGATATTTCTTAACCAAGATCGATGCCTAGGAAGCGATCGAGAAAGCGGGTACGCCAAACAAAGCGCAGAATCAGACACCACTCTAACGCAATTAGACCAATATACAGACAATCATTCACAGTCAAGGGTGCTAGCTCAAAGAAACTGCGCAAAGCGGGAATGGCAAGAATGGCAAAGTATCCAGCTGCTAAAAATATGGCGGTCAAAGAATAACGCCAATCGCCGCTTAGGGGTTCACCACCTACCCAAGCTGTTGTGGGAGGTTTCAGGAAAGCCACTAAAAACAACTGACACAGGACGAGAATAGTCACCAGAGCGGTACGCGGTACAGCGTAGTCAATCTGCGTCAGATCTGCATCTGGGGGTAAATCTATCACTGCACTCACGAAATAGAACAGGTAGACGAGTAACGAGACTAGGGTTAGGGTTAAAGTTGCAGGCATCGTGAAATGGAGCATAGCCCTTACCATACTACGCTGGGGTAAATTACCTGGTTTTGCCCAGATCGGAATGCAGACCGTGGGTAACCCAACACCAATCAGCGATACGATCGCACTGTGCTTATTGACCAAAGGAAAACTATCCGACACAACGGCGGTTGAGAAAATCAAGAGCGTGACGCAGAATACCCTCACCATGAATAGTTTGAGTAAATCTTGGATTCCATTGCGAATGCGTTGCCCTTCGAGAAAAGTATGCGGCAGTGCACCAAATGAATCCTTGAGCAAAACAATATCAGCAACACCGCGTGTGGCTTTGCTGCCACTCTCCATCGCAATGCCCAGATTAGCTTGCTTGAGTGATAGCACATCGTTAACACCATCCCCAATCATGGCAACATAGTCGCCAGATTGCCGCAACATTTTGACTAATTTAGCCTTTTGCTCTGGAGCGATGCGCCCAAAGATTGTGTTGATCTGCGCTGCTTGCAGAAACTCTGAGTCGTCCATCTCGGCTAGCTCTGCACCAGATACCACTCCAACTTCTGTATTTATACCTGCTTGCTTTGCTAGCGCTAGAACGGTTTGGGGATTGTCCCCAGAGATGATTTTGACTTCAATTCCAGCTTTTGCGAATCCATCAAGCGTGGCGCGCGCCTCTGGGCGGAGCTCATCGCTAAATACCACTATCCCTAATGGAATCATATGAGGTGGTAATTTTGGAATATCTACATCATTATCCCAGATGACGATCTCGGGAGTATAGGCAAACAGCACGACACGCAGTCCCTGACTGGCATTAGTTGCAATCAGTTGTGTATCTTCGCGGCTGAGTAATACTGAGGCTTCTAACATTTCTGGTGCGCCCAGCACGTACATGCCTGGTGGGATGCCATTCTCATTTAAAATTGTGGCGCTCCACTTACGCGCTGATGAGAAGGGGATTTCGGCAACGGGCGATCGCACTTTGCCAGGACAAGCAAGCGCGATCGCTTCACTGGTTTTATTCAGAGAGCCAGTACTAGCGGCAATGTCTCCTAGTTGAGATCGCAGCTCGGCTTCACTCATACCAATAGGATAGACAGACTGGAGATTAATCTGATTCGTTGTCAAAGTACCAGTCTTATCCAAACAGAGCACATTGACATTACTGAGTGACTCCACCGCATTTGCCTGCTGAATCAACACATCCTGGCCCACCATCTTGACTGCGCCCAAACCATAGGAGAGCGTAATTGCTAGGTATAAGCCAGCGGGAACTAAGCCGGCAATTACCGCTGCCCGTTGTACCACCTCATTGAGTGAGTAAGAGCGACTGAGGAAGCTAATGCCAAGCAAAATCCATAAAAAACAAGCTATGAGCATAAATACACGAATCACCAGATTAATCTCGCTTTGCAGCGGCGTATAAACCTGACGAAAGGCTCTTGCCCCCGTAACTAATTGATAAGCCAGCGTCTCTGCACCAACTTTCTGGGCTTCGTAGCAAGCATTACCACTAACGCAAAAACTACCAGAGTAAACAGGCTGGCCGTCGTATTTGGGAATCATATCTGACTCACCCGTAAGCAGTGATTCATCGACTTCCATCCTGCCATTACCGACGATCTGCCCATCAACCAGGATTTGATCGCCCTGTTGCGCGACTAAAATATCACCCAACACGATTTCACTGGGATCGATTTGCTTTTCGATGCCCTCACGCATCACAGTTGCCTTGGGACGATGTAGTAGGGCAATTTCGTCGAGTTTTTGCTTTGCCCAAATCTCCTGGCAAATGTTTACTAATACGCCGCCAAAAATTACCACGACGACGATAATGCTGTCACTATATCGTTGCAGCAAAATCATGAACATGCTAATCGCGAGAAAAACTCCATTAATAAAGGTGAATAGGTTCTCATTTAAAATTTGGGCATAGGAGCGACTGGTGGGGAGTTTAGCATCGTTGCCTTGTCCTGAGTTTCTAAGAGCGATCGCCTCGCTGTTAGTTAATCCTTTAAGAGGATTAGACATATGGCTAGCTAGTTCTCTGTTCATTGACTTTTTCTAAGACTTACCGCTTTTCTAGATAACTATAAAATCTGTACCTCAAATCTGCAAAAGTATCTACAGCGATCCTATATGAATTGTAAGTTGGGGTGTGGGTCTGCGCCCCCAAGAAGGGGTAGAACCCCTTCCCCCCAAATAAACCAAAGCTGATTGCTATATACTAGTTACCTATCTAGAGCATGGTGTTTGGTGTGCAGGTAAGGATAAATTGTTGATGGATACTACCAACGAAAAGCGGCTAGAAAGCCAGATTCAGGACATTCTAGAAGCGATCGATGTCACGGAATTATTTATTGATGGTATGGGTTTTGCTGACTTTAGTCAGGATCAGAAAACTATTTTTGCGGTCGAACGGTCTATGGGCATTATTGGTATAACCGCCAAAAGATTACCTACAGACTTCATCGATCGCTATAGCGAGATCGACTGGCGCAATATTACAGGGCTGGGAGATAAGCTGACCTTTGGTATTTTCGAGGTCGATCTTTCAGTTTTATGGACTACAACTCAAGAAGAAATGCCCAAACTTAAAAAGTTAATGATGTCGTTGGTTAGTGCAGATACCTGATCAATTAAACGAGATCAAAAGGGTTAATCAGGGGAATTCCTGTTCCTGCAAAGTCGCGCACATTCCGTGTAACCAAGGTTAAGCTGCAGGTAAGTGCCGTTGCGGCAATCTGTTTATCCAGAGCATTTTGGGGATTGGGAACGCTCAATGTTCCCCAAACTTGCGCCTCAAGCACAGTGAAATCTAGAATATGGTCAGTGTACTCTTCTAAAACAGTCTGTACCCAAACTTCTAGAAGGTCTGCTTGGGGGCGATCGCCGCGATGCCTGATCTGCTCAACCCCGCGCTGCAGTTCACCAATGGTAATGACACTGAGATAGAGAGTGGCTTTCTGCTCGACGGATTGCTGAAAAAATACCAGAACGCCGTGATTCGCTTTGCTTTGTTTACGCATCTCACTAACGACGTTGGTGTCAATCAAATATTTGTCTGGCTGTATTATTCTGCACCCGCTCGAAGTCTGAGTCATTGCCAACATTAGGGATTTGTCTGAGTACGTCCGCAAAAGACTTCCTTTGCGGTTGCAACAATGTTTGTTCTAAGATTTTGCGGTGTTCAGCTTCGGCGCTTACCCCATGCTGACTTGCGCGCTTTTTGAGCGCTTTGACAATGGTTTCATCAATGTTTCGGACAATTAAATTTGCCATAGACCATTTCCGTTTCGATGTGGTGGTATATCATTAACTCTTTATTATGATAGCATTGATATCATTAGCGAATCACCCGCACAACAGTGGCATTCGATACCTTACTAAATAATTCCTTGATATCTTCGTTATACATGCGGATGCAGCCGTGGGATACAGCCTGGCCAACTGAACTGCGGTTAGGCGTACCGTGAAACCCTGACCAATCTTTGCCATTAGTCCAAAAGCCAATCCAGTACAGACCAAGTGGGTTATCAGGCGCACCACTTTTGATCACATCGCCTGTAAATGGGTTTTTCCAGGCTGGTTTTTCGACCATTTGCCTAACTTTGTACATGCCTGTGGGAGTTTCCCATCCAGCACGACCTACGGCGATCGCATAGCTTTTAAGTTTTTTGTTTCCCTGGAACGAAGTTACCTGTCGCTTGTTGAGGTTAATTTCTAGCAATGTGACTTGATTAATGCTGAGGTTTTGTGATGTCGATGCATTGGCATTGGCATAGTTCACAGCAATCTTAGGTAGCTGTCCTTGGAAAGCAAGAGCCTGATAAATCAGTGCTGCTAACTCGCCGCGACTAATGGGGCGATTGGGGTTTAGGGTACTGGCATCGGGATAGTTAACCACTAATTTGCGATCGCTAAGGGCGGCAATTTGGTCTACGGCATATTTAGGGACTTCGGCTCCATCTGTATAGACCGACGTCAGAAATTGGCGATTATTGCGCTTGGGATTAATTGTAAGGTCTAAGCCGTTGGCGATCGCCACCAATACTTGCGATCTCGTTACATATTCATTTGGTAAAAAAGCTTGTCCCTGTCCTGACAAGAAACCACCTTCGTATGCCTTGGCGATCGCGGTGGCTGCCCAATGATTAGGGGGGACATCGGCAAACTGCACGGCATTACGATATTTGGCTTGATACGGGAATGTACGTTGCAGGATGACAGCAAATTGGGCGCGCGTCAGAGGATCATTAGGGCGAAATGTGCTACCAGAGGCTGCTGTAATTAAATTATGTGATGCTAAACCATGGATAAATGGTCGTGCCCAGTGGTTTCTGGTATCAGAGAAATTAGAATTCTGAGTAATAGTGCCATTATCTAAGCGAATCGTTTGATTAGTATCGGTTATGGAACTGATTGTTGCAGATTGGATCGTGATCGCATTGCCTTGAGGCACGAATGCTATGACTGTACTAGTAACCGTTGCAGAGAATGCTCTGGATAACTGCGTGCGCCATGAAGAGCCTGCTAACTTTGCCATGTCAGATATTGGGGTCAAGTTTTAAGCATTATGTATACCATAGTTATGCGTAACGATATCGCCGATTGAGTTCGTTGAGATTGTCTGAGTGCGATTGGCTCCGCCACGCAAGCTAACGCAAATAAGCAAGCAAGACGAATCAGCTACATTTGTAAGTCCCGAAAATGGATCGGCGATTGGCTCCGCCACGCAAGCTAACGCATAGCTAAGCAGTCGAAGGTTAGGCAAGCATAGAGAATCTCTTTTCTGCCCAGGTTCCGACAGTGGAAGGGCGATCGTAAAGACAAATAATTGTGAAGAGATCGATATAATTCGCCAATTCAAATCTGAAGTGCAACATCTAGGAGTGTTGCTATAAGGGACTCATAAGGATACTCTGATATTTACTACAACTATTAGGATACCCCTATGAGCTATACCCATCTTACTATTTCAGAGAGAACAGAGCTAGACAAATTACGCATAACAGAAAAATTATCAATAGCAGCAATTGCCCAAAAGCTGAAGCGCTCGAAGAGCAGTATATCAAGAGAGCTAAGGCGCAATACAGATGCGAGGTACAAGATCTATTTACCAGATACAGCGCAGTGGAAGATGCAAACTCGCAGACAAGAAGCCAAGATAAGATACAAGAGTGTCAGCACAGACACTAGACACTATAGAGGAGAGGAAATCAAACAACGCCTAGAAAAGTACCACAGTCCAGAACAACTGGCAGGGCGGATGAAACAAGAAGGAGTAGCGCATGTCAGTTATGAAACCATTTACCAAATGATATATGCCGACTATGAGGGTCTGGGGATATATAAACAGTATCTAAGGCAGAAGCAGAAGCAGAGACGGCGCAAAGGAGTGAAACAGAATCGGGGTAGAATTCCTGGTCGTGTGGGGATTGAGCATCGTCCTGCGATCGCAGACTTGAAGACGGAGATAGGGCATTGGGAGAGCGATACAGTGATTGGGAGTAACCACGCTGGAGTAGTAGTCACGCATGTAGACAAAGCCTCAAAATACCTATTGGCGGGATTAGCGAAGAACAAGACCGTCGAGCAAGTTAATCAGGTGACAATTGAGCTATTTAAGGATATTAAATCAGAATTCTGCACAACAATGACCTTTGATAATGGCAGGGAGTTCTGTGGTCACCAGGAACTAAGGAGAGTGCTGGGTTTAGATTGTTTCTTTGCAAATCCATATCATTCATGGGAGAGAGGGTTAAATGAGCATACAAATGGACTAATCAGACAATTCTTTCCTAAAAGCACAAACTTCAAAATCGTGAAGAAAGTGGATTTCCAAAAAGCAGTTAACTTGATTAATCATAGACCAAGAAAATCTCTTGACTATCGCACT
>JANMRU010000302.1:0-12844 GCA_031388585.1 Pseudanabaena sp. SOY_30_concoct_251
CCCCCCCCCCCCCCCCACGGAGGGGTTCTAACCCTCCACCCCGTCCTAACTTAATTGGCGATAGCTATATATGCTTGCTTAGTTAGCCTAATTGGGTAGAATCTGATTGAAACCTATGGTAAGTGCGATCGCATGAGTACAATCGGACAGGTACTGAACGGACGTTATCAAATTCAGCAGCAATTGGGAGAAGGTGCTGTCAGGAGAACCTTTTTGGCCCAAGATACGCAAACTCAGGACTTGGTAGTCGTCAAGCTGCTTACCTTTAGCCATAGCTTTACCTGGGACGATCTCAAGCTGTTCGAGCGCGAGGCTGAGACTTTAAAGCATCTCTCGCATCCTGCCATACCCAGCTATCTGGATTATTTCGATCTGGATTCTCCACTTGGAAAAGGGTTTGCTTTGGTGCAAAGCTACGTAAAGGGGAAATCCTTGCAGGAACTACTGAAAGCGGGGAGAACTTTTAGTGAAACCCAAACCATCCAAATCGCCAAAGATGTATTAGGAATTTTAGTTTATCTGCACAATCGCCAGCCCCTTGTCATTCACCGCGATATCAAGCCCAGCAATATTCTGCTCGACCAGGACGATCGAGTCTATCTCGTGGATTTTGGTTCGGTGCAAAATCGAGTTGCTAAGCAAGGTAGCACAATTACGGTTGTGGGAACCTACGGCTATATGCCCCCAGAACAATTTGGCGGTCGCACTGTACCAGCTTCCGATCTCTACGCGCTAGGGGCTACGCTGATTAATTTGATTACTGGGCAACAACCAGCCGATCTACCTCAGCAGGAATCGCGAATTTTCTTCGAGCAGTCAGTTAATCTTAATCCTAAATTTAGCGATTGGCTCAAATGGATGACCGAACCCAATGTAGACCTGCGGATTGACTCCGCGAATAAGGCACTACAGGCACTAGAGAAGTGGCAGAAACAAGGAAATGCTTTGCCAGTGGCCGCCGCAGCTAAACCTGCCGTTATAACTCCACCAGCAAAAAAACCCTTTGGCAGTAAAGTGCAATTGGTAAAGAACCGCGAAAAAATCGAAATTATCCTTCCTAGTGGGGGAGTTAATGTCTCTCTCATATTCCTAATTCCGTTTGCGATCGCGTGGAATTCTTTTTTAGTTAACTGGTATGGGATAGCGATCGCTACCTGGAATACTGGCGGTTGGTTTATGGGACTATTTGCAGTTGGACATCTCGCTGTCGGGCTTAGCTTGGTTAGTGGTATCCTTTTCACCCTATTTGGGCGCGTAAAATTGCAGATTGATGCAAAGCAAATTGCAATTCGCTATGGAATGCTCGGATTGGAATGGAACAAACCTCAACCAAGTCCTAGACAACACATTCTCAAACTGGAACTTACTAAAAGCTACTATCGACTAGATTCAGACGGCGATCGCGTTGAAACCAAACCTCAGATCAATATTTGGGCAGGAGTAAAAAAATACGAATTTGGGAGCGGTGGAATGCTCGTCTATCCTGAATTAGAATGGCTAGCTGGGGAACTGAGCGATTGGCTAGGTTTACCAATTGAGAATGTCTAGGGAAGCGATCGCTAAAATCGCGTTTCAAATTCTACTGAGCCGCCATTATTTCCCTTGAGATCTGTGTTTGTACGGATCAGAGTATTAGGATTGAGACGATAGCGGAGAGTATAGTTCGTGACCTGGCTGGGGTCGTTGAGGACGCTGCGCACTGATAAAGAGAAACTACGACTAATATCAATGGCGGCTTCTGCTGCGAGTCCTAGAGTAGTTGCCCTGCCGCCAACAGCGGTAGTGGTTGTAGGACTGAGGTTGAACTCTGAAAGATTGAGTGCATCACCAATGACTTCCTGGACAAAGGCGATCGCCGTACCGCCTGCGAGATTAGCCAGAGCCGCCGCAGGATCGCCCGCAACCTGTTGGAGCAAGCCCCCACCAATTAATGCTAATAGCTCAGTTTTTGTACGGGGAGGACTGCTGCGCAAATCGATGTCTTCGGGTCTGATGTTAAGGGCAAATCCTGTTAAGGTTGCTTGCACCTGCAATGTGCGTTGCGCCCCAAAAATACTAACTGGTGTACTGGCGGGATTGGCAAATGCATCAAGAGGAGTATTGGCCGCAGAAATTGGCGCTCGCGTGACCTCTGGAATGGAACCAAGCAACCGCACATTTAGCTTGGGGTTTAGTCCCTGATCGGGAATAAATTCGGCGTAATTTTCGTAGGCTCGATCTAAACGAAATCTTGCTGAGATGGCATTAAGTTGTCCGCGTACAATATTGATTCTCCCTGATGGTCGAATATTTGCCAAGGTGCCATTGACACGCACATCTCCATCTACGAGGAAGTTAAGGAGGGGAGCGCGGGTAATCTGAACGTTATCTCTCAGTTTGACGATTAGTTGATTAAAGCCAACATTATAGATGCTTTCGCTATTATCTTTCTTCGGCTCATTCGCATTCTCGTTACCATTGGCGATAGAAGTAATCGGTGAGTTGTCAGTACTACCTAATATAATTCGTCCATTAGATAGCGCAATTTCACCACTAAGTACAGGAGCTAGAGCGGCACCGCGCACCATGACAAATCCATTCGTAGCGCCAGCATATAAGTCTTTTAGTTCTAGCTTCAAGCGCTCGGCATATAAGGTGAGGGGATTATTGAACTCCGGCTTATCTTCGGTAAATAGACTAGGATCGGAGATCGCTAAAATTCCCTTAGCTGTAAGCTTGCCATCGCTAAAGTTGCCAGTCAAATCGGATTGTAGGCGATCGAAATCGAAGTTGATATTGCCCTTCAGATCGGTAACATCACCTGGCATCCCAGCTACTTGTACTGATGCACCTTCAAGCACTACCTGTCCTTTTACCTGCGGTCGGCGGGTCGTACCGCTAATTGCCAACATGGCTTTACCTTTGCCATCTAACCATCGCACAGGCTGATTGAGAATATTAATAAATGCCAAACCTTCATCTTTAACATCTATGTCCAGCTTCAAAGTATTTCCACCGCCGACTAGCGCAAACGGAAAGCGATAGGGAACGTCGCCTGATATGTTTAATGGTTCTTTACCTCCAACGCGCACCAAACTCTTAAACTTAAATCGACCGTTGTTATAGTCGAAGGAACCGCCCACAGATTCAAGTGCCTGACGATTTATTGTGGAATCAGCAAGTGTAATCTCACCCACCGCCTTGGGATTAAAAAGATTGCCGCCGATCGTGGCCGTACCGTTGGCATTGCCTGCGACATCGACGGGGATATTTGTGAAGATGGGTAGCGATCGCAGCGATTCAATTGGGAAGTTTGATAGCTCTACCTTTCCGCTCTGTCCCGCCAGTCCCAACTTAGCCTCAACTATTTGACCAAAGCTATTACCTGAGCTAAACCGTAGCTTATCTAGTTTTAGTTCGCTGTTGCGGAATTGGCCCTTCCCACTCACATCATCTACTGCCAGTTTGCCATACTCCCATTGTTTGCCCTTAATATCAAAATTGACACCGAAACCACTACGCTGAGAACTAGAAAAGTTAACCGTGCCATCAATCGAACCCTTCAATTCTGACAAAGGCGGCAAATTACTATTGCTGTTAGCCGCGATCGTCTCCTGTTGATCGATGCGAGCATTTAGCTGAGAGAAATATTCTAATTGTTGCGCTAGTGGGGATGATTCTACCCCTATAGTTTTGAGCGGTTGGACATCAACGGCCTTCGCATATGTCGGTGCTTGCAAGCCCTGCGCTAGGCTATTAAAATCGAACCATTGTAATGCTGTGAATATATCCTGGATATTGCCATTAATGGCTTTTACTTGTCCTTTTAACTGCATCTCTGCTTGGGGGGCAACTGCTAAATTAAATGTGTATTCTCCCTGGCCTTGAAGATCGCCACCCAGGGTTACCTTCCCATCGGTAATATTGGCATTGCCATTGGCATAGTTAACTTTGGCGACTAGACGTTCCGCCTGAGCGCGGCCATACCTTAGGTGCGCGATCGCCACATCACCTACGACTTTTGGGGTCTTGCCAAGACTGACCACAAGTTGACTAGATAACTTGCCATCAACATTAGATTGACCAGCGAGATTGGCCAGGACAGCCATTGGGAAATTATCAATTGCGACATCCAAGCTATCGCTGCGACTGGCTGAGCGCTTACCTGTTGCTGTAGATTCTGCGAGCTTAACAGCGAAGCTAAGCGGTTGGAAACGATTATCTAACTTTGCTGTAATGCGATCGCTGTCACCTTGCAAGTCTAGATTTAAACCCTGTTTGAGATCGAAGCTTAGCGGTCCTGCCAGCCTAGACTCAAACGCAATACGATTGAACTTGAGATTAGCTAGTTGCAGGTTACCTTCTACCCGTGGGGATGTCACGGCTCCGCGCACATTACCGCTGAAGTTGGCTGTACCTGTAGGGAGGTTAGCTCCGTTACCCTTCGTAAAACCTGCTGCCAATTGATTAACACGAACATCATTCAAATTAAGCTTGCCAGAGACGTTCAGGCGTTCTAGTTCGCCTGCTAGTTTGCCGTCAAAATTCAGAGTGCCTGCCGTACTGGCCGAGAGAGAAGGAACGAAGGCACTGAGCTGACTGAGACTGAGATTACGCGATGTCAGGTCAAGATCGATGCCTCTGACTGCCGTCGGTACTTTCTCAGCATTGACAACTAGATCGACCCTTCCTTTCGCTGAGAGATAGTCACCCACCTGTAAGCTAGGCACATACAGGCTTTTGCCATCCCAAGTCAGCTTTGTGGCGATCGCATCGGGAATAGCAGCTACAGCATTGGCAAAATTAAGGTCGGCTTCTGCCGCGATTTTATCGAGGTCGAAACTACCTGAGTTACTAGTTAAAGCTACAGTTCCAGAGACTCGCCCTCTTTGATTTGCAGCCAGTGCAGATAGAGGAATGTTATCGCTGGTCAGTTGGGCTTGCCATGCCCGATTTCCCGTCAGGTCTAGAGTGCCGTTGACCGCTGCCGCTCCAGCAGGGAATTGAACTGTGGTATTGCGCACTGTTAGAATATTCTTGGCAATTAGCAGTTCACCGATCGCAGGATAGGAGGCATCGCGGGCATCAAACTGCGTGAGCACTTGAACGTCATCCAAGGGGCCGTAAACCTGCACAGCAGCATCTACCGAACCGATCGCAGCGGATAGTTTTGCATCATAGAGTTTAGCTACTTTCTCGGCATCCACTTTCACAATATTAAAAGCAAATAGAGTAGAACCCGATTTTTTTGCGGTGGGTAACCGTAGTTGTCCCTCGCCCTGGATCGTAGCATCGACATTATCAGATATGGCCTTGATACGGCTAAATTCTAGTGTGGCGAAGTCCTTAGTTTTAATTCTGCCCTGTACCTGGCTCAAACTCAGCCGATCTACCGCGATCGGCGTGGTAGAAGTAAATGTGGCAGTCATGACCGGCTGTTTGCCGACAATCTTGGCACTTCCCTTTACTCTTCCGGCGATCGCCACGGTCGGTTTAACGGCAAAAGTTTGAAGAGCTTTGGCGATGTCGGTTGGTTCTAACGTAGCATCAAGGTTAAATCCTTTCGTCTTGCTAACCGTGCCACCGGCTCGCAACGATAGAGACCCATAATTACCTGAAATATTCTGTAATGTTGTGGTACTGCCATCAAATTGAATATTCCCGGCAACTTTAGTAACTAGTTGCGGTAGGTTAGGTACTTTCAGACTGATATCTTTCAGCTTCGCTGTGCCCTGGAGTCCAATCGCCTCGTCGGGACTTTTGGCATAGCGGATACCAATATTGAGATTACTATCAATTCGCCCCTGCACAGGCGTAAAAGGTAAGTTGCGGAGCAGCCCTTGCAAGGTGGAAGCCAGCAGGTTTTGCGATCGCACCTGGATGTTACCTGTACTATTTGATAGGTTCCAATCCGTATCGAAATTGACATTACCACCATCTTCACGCTGCCGCTCGATCGCCTGTGCTAGTTGAGCAGGTATGGGTAGAGTATTACTGACTGCCAAACGCGGAATTACCACTTTACCGCCGCCGCTAGCCCGCACGCTTTGATTATTTGGATCGGCGATCCGCCAATCGCTCTGCAACTGCAAGCGATCCAGGGTAATAAACTGACTGGTATTGCTAGGTTGGAGAGTCAGTCTGCCGTCTTCAATTTTTATCGTTTTAAGTTCGATGGGAGGAGGTTCAGTGGGCGGCCCTTCGCCTGATTCCGGTTTGGAGAAATATAGACCTGTAGCAGCATCTTGCTTGAGAAAAACCTGTGGTTTTTTAATTGTGACATCCACACTAACTTTGGATGTTTGGAGATAGCGCAGAGTATCAACTTGCACATCAACTGTATCAACAACTAAGAAATTCTGCTCTTTATCAGTTGAGGGTATTTCGGAACGTCCAAACTGAACCCCATTCAAGCTAACCCGTTCTACCTTGCCAATCTTTACTGGGCGCTTCAGAGTTTTTGACAACTCAGCCTCAACAAGCGGAGAGAGCTGCTCGTTCAGGAAATGTCTGCCGTACCAAAAACCACCTAGACTAGCTGCAGTTAGGCCAAGCGTTACCCCCACCCCTACCCGTCTAAGGGTTTTGACTCGCGTTCTTGTTGGCGTCGGCAATGGTGCTTGTTCCACAACTTTTCTCCTGCAACTCCCACACAGATTTCAAGGCTTACAACTTCAGAGCTTAGAATGTCACATCACAATAGTGAATTTTTAGCGACTTAATTTTCGAACTGTCCAGCCTATAGGTGTTTAAAAAATATAAAACTAGAGCCAGAACGATATTGTAACAATTAGAAATCTTTATTACTGTAGCACCGTAAAGTCAGAAGCGTCATCTGAATTTTGCGAAACCGAATAGTGTGGTATTACGACCTTCTGACTGTTTGCCCGCAAAATATGTTGAGCTTCAGGAGTATTAATTTGCCGTAGAGCTGCGATCACCGCATTTAGTACCGAGCGATCGCTGCGATCTCGATCGCTCAGCATCGCGGCTAGATGAAATACAGCAGCATGAGAACCAATTTCACCTAAGGCTCTAGCTGCGTCGCAACGTACATAGGGGAAAGCATCATTCTGAAGAACCTCTACCAAAAAGGGAACAACCTGCTCTATAGCCATCTGGCCTAAGGTACGAGCCGCAACACTACGGGTATTACTTGCAGGATTTTTGAGCATTGCGACTAGGGCAGGCAATGCTGGCACACCAATGTTTTTGAGCGCCTGGGCTGCTTGCGCCTGTACGCCGAGATCTCGATCTGTTAGTCTTTCGGCTAAAGCTGAGGCGGTTAATGGCGATTTGATCTGCCCCAAAGCCCCAGTAGCCTCAAGTCGGACTGAGCGCGAGGCATTATTTAATGCCGTAATTAGGGCTGGAACTGCCATGGGCGAACCAATTTGGCCGAGCGAATGGGCGGCATGTAGTTTGACTAAATCGTCGCAACGACCGAGGGCATCGACTAATGGCGAAGCGGCTGGTAGGCCGTTTCTACCCAGTGACTTTGCGGCCGCTGCCTGCACTTGCGCTGATTTGTGGTGCAACATTTTAATCAGGATGCCGACTGCTTCAGGATTGCCAATATAGCTGAGTGCGCCTGCGGCTTGCCAGCAGATCGATCGCGATGGATCGATCGCTGCTGCGACTAAACTGGGAATGGCCTGGGGCGATCGCAGGTAGCCTAGTGCCAGCGCTGACTTTTTCGCCAAGTTTAGATCGTGGCCTTCTAAGCGCATCAATAGATCGGGTACGACATTTTGGGGCGATCGCAGTAGTTTTTGTAAAGCTTGGGAATAGCGATCGGAACTTGTTGCCGCGTCAAATTCCGCCAGAATAGACGCAGTTCCACCGATTTCAGGAGCAGAGCTGACGCGCTCAGGCTCATACGCCATTGGCACGCGATAATTATCCGCGCTGGGCGGCGTGTATTTGGCCGTAGGATTATTTTTCCCTAGGTCTGACTGATTCATTTGGTAGAGTTGTTTTGGTTGCTGACCCGTCAAAAAATTTAGTACGTCAGAAAATGCTACTGACTAACATCTCACTAAATTATTCTAGACTAGCTACAACAGTTTCTAGTATCTGATATGAATCGAGAGCAAAGACGTAAAGCGGCGAAACGGCATTCAGCAAGCTCCTCTTCTAGTGATTTACCGACAAATCTACCGTCTGATGCTCTAGCTATGGCGCGATCGCTGCATAAAAGCGGACAGCTTCAGCAAGCGCAGGTACTCTACGCCAAAATCCTGCAATCTGAACCTAATAATCCCCAACTATTAAATTATTTTGGTGTCCTGAAAGCCCAAATCGGCGATCCGAGCGGCGCGATCGCCTTACTAGAGAGAGCAGTCAGTCTTGACAATAGCTTTGGCTACCTCAATAACCTCGGTAATGTCTATCGTTCTGCAAACCGTCTGGAAGATGCGATTAATTGCTACCAAAAAGCTTTGGAATTAAAGCCTGAATCCGCAGATTCTCAACTAAATTTGGGCATTGCTCTTACCGAAAAAGGAGAGATAATTGGAGCGATCGCGGCATTTGAAGCGGCTTTAGCAGCAGATCCCTATCATCCCCGCGCCCACATCACCTTGGGCGATTTACTGCAATCACAGGGCGAACTAGATCGCGCGATCGCCTCCTATCAAAAGGCGATCGCCTTAAATCCAGAATCCTTTGAAGCTTTAACATCTCTCGGGATGGCTTTCTATCGCAAGGGTTGTCTTCAGGAATCGCAACGCACATACGAGCACGCACTTTCCCTCGATCCGTTCTCAGTAACAGCACTTTCTAATATTGCCGCCACTTTCTACGAACAGGGCAGAATAGATATGGCTATGGCTTGCTACCGCGAAGTATTGAATATTAAACCTCAAAGCCCAGATGCGCACATCAACTTAGGATTTCTGATCGCTCAGCAAGGCAAATATCAAGAAGCCGAGGCTCATTATCAACAAGCTCTGCAACTTGAGCCACAGTCTAACAAGGCAACTATGGGCTTAGCCGAACTCTTTGCGGCACAGGAGCAATGGCAAGAAGCGATTCCTTTATACGAGCAAATTCTGCAAACAAATTCAGATCGTAGCGATCGCACTAATCAAACTACTCAGTCGATCGCGTTACAAGAAGCCCGTGCCCATCTTGGCATTGCTCTGCACGCAGTGGGAGATCTAGCGGGAGCGATCGCGCAATTCGAGCAAGTATTAGAAACTAATCCTAGGCACATTAAAGCTAATGCCCATCTAGGTTTAACCTGTCAAGATCGGCATGACGATACATCCCAATTAGCAAAGTCAATATTTGATTGGGAACAGCTAGTAAGTTGCGATCGCCTCTCTGCTCCAGAAGGATGGTCAGATTTACCGCAATTTAATACTCAGCTATGTGACTACGTGTACAAGCACCCTACATTACTAGCAGATCGCGTCGGCAAACCGATTATTAAAGGCCAGCAGACCTACGAAATCTTTGCAGATCGCTCTGAGGTTATAGAAGCTCTCAAACAAAAGATCGATAACTCCCTCCAAGATTATTTCTCTCGCTGTGTCGATCGTCCTTTTTTTGACGGACTACCTTCCAAATGGAGTTTAAGTGGATGGGCTGTTGTGCTTTCACCCCAAGGATTCCAAACTCCACATATTCATCCAGAGAGTTTTTGCAGCGGTGTTTACTATATCCAGATCCCTGATACCATTACTCAAAGCACTACCCACGAAGGTTCCCTCAGTTTTAGTACCCTTTCCCCCCACGAATCGGAGGATGTCAAATTAGCCAAATACACAATCTCGCCTACAGAGGGATTACTCGTTCTGTTCCCTTCCTACTTCTGGCATTCTACCATTCCGTTTAGTGGCGATTCTCTTCGGGACGCGGTTCGCCGCGATCGCGTTTGTATTTCTTTTAATGTGATTCTTGATCCCTCCCATCGAAACCATTTGGTATCTTAGGAAGCGATCGCAAGGCGCTTAAGCATAAGGCGCATAAAGCAACGGTTGAGTCTAGCCTGGAAATTGCTAGAGTACTTAAATTATCTTATCTGCAAACATAGAAAATCTAACATGAAACTAAAATTCACGATCGGGATCGTCGGCAAACCATCGACTATGGAACCACGCGCAAACCTCAGACATGCCGATTGCGAGCGGAACCCAAAACAGGCGCACTGAATCTCGAACAGGCAAAAGTGAATATCTTGCATATCATCCATTGCATCTTTAAGCTTTACCTAAGTAGGATAGTTGGACGTAATATCAAGAGAAGAAGTTTCCGTTTTTTTTGCAAATTCAAAGTATTTGGCTTACAAAACCTTGAAGTTCTCTTTTGACAAAGCTTTTACTACTTTATTGCGGTAAGTAGCGATCGCTTTCGATGTTAACCATCTATTCCTTAAGAGAGATGTAAAGGGGGGCATACTACGAAAGAATTAATTTCAGTTTGGCAAACGAACACCATTCATTTGCATTTAGATGTCTAAATTTCGTATATGTGGGAATATATGTGAGTTATAGATACCTTATTCAGGATCTTTACATCATCTACTTTTGTGAAATGCAAATGGATCGCTAGCTAACTCAAATAAGCATCTAACTAAGCGATCAAGATTTTTACTTCTAATTCAATCAGAATCGTTCGTTAGATAATCAATAATTCCGAGCAAGCACTCAAACTTACTGCACAACGCTAAAAGAATACCTTTCGGTTAGTGGAGGTTGAAACCACATCTACTAACGACACAAGCTGCTGAGACAAGTTTTGAAATTCTGAATTTGCCCTTAGTTTTGAGCAGTCAAGTCGCATAGTTGAAATTGGCTTGTTTAAGCGCGAATTTGCGTGCCAATGCTAACCGAGCAGGAATCCACTTTGGAAATACTTTCGAGGAATGAAAAGTTATGACAACTAACGCTACATTTATCAGCGAAGTGCTGAGACTTACCAATGAATTTCGCGCTCAAAATGGCTTGCCTGCGCTTAAGTCAAATGCAGAGCTACAAGCCACTGCACAGGGGCATTCTCAAGACATGGCCGTAGCCGATTATTTTAGCCACACTGGCAAAGATGGTTCCGCACCTTGGGATCGGGCCAAACGGGTTGGTTATGCCGCTAACAGCATGGGTGAAAATATTGCAGCAGGACAAACTACTGCCCAGAGTGTCGTTCAAGGATGGATAGATAGCCCCGGACATCGAGCCAACCTTCTCCACCGCAGCTACACTGAATTGGGAGTTGGCTACTTTCTCCTCGAAAATGACACTGGGAGCGTAAATTACAATCACTACTGGACTCAGGTTTTTGGTAGCGGTGATAAGGATCCCAGTAGTAATATCCCACCGAACTCGAATTCAACTCCAACTCCAACTGTAATTAACGGAACAAGTGAAAATAATACTTTGACTGCGGGTTCGGGTAGCCAGACTATCTATGGATCCAGTGGCAATGATGTCATCAGCGCTGGGACAGGCAACGACACAGTTACCATCTATGGAGAAGATGGTGACGATCTTCTTACTGGTGGCAGTGGCAAGGATAACGTTATAGGCGGTAGTGGCAAGGATACACTGATCGGCACTTTTACTTCTGGCGGTACCTCCGCTGGCCGAGGAGAGATAGATAAACTCACTGGAAATGCCGGTGCTGACCGCTTTATTTTGGGCGATCGTACAAGTGTCTTTTACAATGACGGTATTACTTCATCTCCAGGAGTCGGCGACTATGCTGAGATTACCGACTTCAGTCTTGCGGATGGTGACATCATTCAGCTTAAAGGTTCAGCAAGTAACTATCATTTGGCAACTGCTCCTAACGGATTACCTAGTGGCACTGCCATCTTTCTCAAGAACTCAGGGGTGGATGAGTTGATTGGTATAGTACAAAATGCTAATACCCTCTCCCTAACAAGTCCGGCGTTTACCTTTGTATAAAATTCGCTGGCAAAACTAGGTACGGAGAGAAACGATCGCATCTAGCTAACAAGTACGCATGCCTCAACCACACAAACGGGGGCATGCTACTTCCCAACAAGTAAAGGAGAAATTGCTACCAATACTTCCACGAGTTAATGTGACAGAACTGATAAGGGCTAAGCACAGCTTCACCGAAACTGGGAATCCAGACACTCCAGTTACCATCTGCATACTCACACATGAGCAAAGCTTCATCAAAGCTATAGGGATCGGGTAGCTCTAGCAGCTTTACCCATGTAGATGCCACGTATTGTTGTTGCGGCTGCAGCGGAGAAAGCAAAAACTTGCATTCTGGGCGATCGAGCTTAGAAATGTTAGAAATTGGCGATAAGGTACTGTTCTTCATCATATTAATCACCCAAGGTGACAAATAAACAGCAGTTTTAAACTACAGATCTCAAAATGTTTCTGTAACAAAGACTACTTAATTGCCTCCTAAAATACAAGCTTTTGTCTCAGAACTTTACAAGCGTTCATGTCCTGTTTGCGTCAGCCCGATCTTAATCTGCAAATCGATCGGCCTGCAGCGTAAAACCAGGTAGCACTTCTTCACCAGAAAGTAGAGTAGGCAGCGATCGCACCTCTTTCGCCTGTCCTTGACGATAGATTTCTACTTGTTGGGCTTGGGGATTAAACAGCCAGCCAAGACAAACACCGCTGCGCATATATTCCAGCATTTTCTTCTGGAGTGCTGGTAATTGATCGGTGCGCGAACGAAGCTCAATTACAAAACTCGATTATCCCACATGAGCGGTTCTCAGAGATTGTCTAACTCTTTCAGGAATCATCTGTGGCAAGATATGCCAGACCTTGAGAAATAAAGCGATCGCGATCTACTCCAGCAGGTAATTTACGGTTTTGCAGGAACTCTTTTGCTTGGTCTAACAAACTACCCTGACGTGTCTCCAGTTCGC
>JANMRU010000090.1:0-26991 GCA_031388585.1 Pseudanabaena sp. SOY_30_concoct_251
TTTCTAATCTGTAGAGATCCAGTCATACATTATACGCATAGTGGCATACCCATATCATTGTAGGTATTCGCATTCCTTTACAATTTGCAACGCTTGCAACCTTAACCCATTTGGGTATCTTATTCAAATTGATCTTCTTGGGGACAGATAAATATATGAATGATCCAGTGAGAGCATTTAAACTCGATCGCGGTATTGGTCAATATAATTCCAGCGACTATTTTGCCGTTTTAGGATTGCCGGTTACTGCTGATGCCTTGCAAATTCGCAAACGTTACTTAAGTATTGCCAGAACATTGCATCCAGATGTGCATGGACGCGCACCTGCTGAAAAGCATAAAGCCTGCGAGTATTTGGCCAAACTAGTCAGTCCTGCTTACAACATGCTGATGCAGAACAGAGAACTGGAGGAATACTCAGCTTTGTTGAAGCTGATTGCTAAACGTCTGATGAAGCGAGAGTTGAAAATGGCACCAAAGTCAGATATTGCGAAAAATCTGCTTTCTTCCCCTAGCGAGCCCCACTATATTAGGTCTGTAGAGGCGATCGCACAGCTTCAGTATGAATCTCTAGACAAAATTTTGGAGTACACAGCTCAGCTTAGTGAGCTGAACTTAATCTATATTCTCTACCAAGAGGGATATCACCCTTCGCTAATTGAATCAAAGTCGGTGAGCTCCACACTATCTTCTAGCAGGATGCAAGATTATATAAACCTGGCTGAAGAATATATCAGTAAGAAACAATGGACAATGGCTTTGGGGGAATTGCGTACAGCTTTACCTCTCGATCAGACCAACAGTAAGTGTCATGCTTTATTGGGCTTAGTTTATCTGAATCAAAACTTGGCGGGGATGGCCAAAGTTAGTTTTCAGCAGGCGCTAAAGCTTAATCCTAGAGAGCCATTAGCCCTTGCGCATGTTGCTAAGTGTATTAGCGCCACAGATACCACACAGGATAAGAAGAAAAAAGGTGGTGGTTTCTTTGGCTGGCTAGGTGGTTCGTAGATGCATTAACTGCAATCAACCAGTTACAGTTTGACGGTAAAATAGATTCGATCAATTGTTGAGAAGTAAATGGTACATCAGCTACCTAGAGGGGCTAAAGACCTGTTGCCGCTAGATGTGGCACAGAAACGGTGGATCGAAAGCCGCGTTCAAAATGTATTCCAATCCTGGGGATATCAGCGCATCATTACACCTACATTAGAGCGACTGGAGACGCTGGTAGCTGGTGGTGCTGTGCAGCCAGATTCGGTAATTCAGTTGTTGGGTAATGGCTCAGATGTTTTAGGGTTGCGCCCCGAGTTAACTGCCTCTATTGCCCGTGCCTATGCAGCTCGTCTTGGTGTAGATCCGACTAGCTGCCCTCAACGCCTCTATTACAATGCTAATGTGTTTCGCCAGATCCCTGCTGGTGGCTTCCCTGGGCAGCAAGAGTATTACCAGGCAGGAGTTGAGCTATTAGGTGCTTCTGGGTTGATGGCGGATGGGGAAATTTTATTGTTGCTAGCGGAGTGCCTCCAGCAAATTGAGTTGCCGGAATGGAAAGTTGTTTTGGGTAATGCTGGCCTCACTAGCGGGCTAATCGATACTTTCCCTGCACAGTATCGCGATCGCATTCGTCATTGTATTGCGCATCTAGATCGCATTGCTTTAGAAACTATGCCGATTCCTGAGGCCGCGCGATCGCAAGCTTTAGAGTTAATGGATTTGCGTGGTTCTGCTGAGGATGTTTTAGGGCGCTTAGCGTCATTGGACTGGATTGCGGACAAAACGGCAGAAATTAATTATCTCAAATCTTTGGTCGAGCTATGGCAAACCCAAATGCCAACCGATGCGCTCGTGATCGATCTGAGCTTGATTCAAACCTTCGATTACTATACTGGCATTGTGTTTGAGGTGGTAAGCGATCGCCGTGTAGTGGCTCAGGGGGGACGCTACGATCGCTTGTTGGGTATTTACCACCCCAAGGGCGTGTCCTTCCCTAGCATTGGCTTTTGCCTGAACTTAGAAGATCTGCAGAAAGTGTTATTAAAAACGCTCCCGACACACGGACAGGCAAGTAGCTGCTTAGTGGTGCCAAGCTCGCCCGAGCTGGCAAAATCAGCTTTTAACCATGCCGCAAGTCTGCGCCAGCAATTGCCGACGCAAGCTGTAGAAGTGGAGCTAGAATTCCGTTCGCCAGCAGAAGTGCGCGATCGCGCCCGATCTCGGGGCATTAAGCAAATCGCTTGGATTACACGCGATCGAGGTGTGGAAGTGGAATCGCTGGATTAGGGGATTATAGTTACGCAAAAATCAACCGATCGCGATGTACGTGCGCAATTTGCCAGGTCGTACCTTCACTAAACTGATGCAGCATGAATAATACATATTCTGGCTTGAGGTTGTTGCCATCGGCCATGCAGCTACCCACATAGCGGATCGTGGGTAGCTCTTGACTAATTAGCTCTATATCTGACAAGCGATCGCGCAGTTCTAACATCTGCAAATTGCCGGATTTCGTCGTCTTGGGCATCGGCATTGAGGTGGCGGCTTTTACAAGGGCGATTGCAGACTCCAGGTCGCGATTTCCGAGTTCCTGCACCTCTAGGGTGAGGGTATAACCAGCCTGCCGTAGCATGACCGCCGCCGATGCCTGACTGAGATCGACTTCTTGAGTACTATAGATTGGAATTTCTGCGGGTAGCTGCGCTATTAAACGGGCTTGAAACTCTGCTAGAGGAACGGTCGTAGCCAACTCGAAGTCAGCCACTTCGCCACTACTAGAGCATCCCAATGACAGCGCGTTCGCTGCCACAATGCGCGGCATCGGGTGAAATCCACTGGTAAAAGCTAGAGGAATGCTAGCCCGTCTAGCTGCACGCTCAAATAGACGCATTAGATCGAGGTGAGAAATTAACGCCATACTACCGAGTTTGCCAAACGTAATCCGCAATCTCTGCACGCTCTCTTGATTTGTAACGCTGATATTGCCGATAAACTCGGGGATTGGCAGCGGTGGGACGATGATGTTATGACCAAATTCAGGGCCGCAGATGCCGCACTTAGAGCATCCGTGAAACGAGCAGTCGGGTACGGTTTGAGCTGCGATCGCCCTATGCCAATCATCAATTAGCCATTGTTTATCAATACCCGTATTTATATGATCCCAGGGTAATGACTGCTCGATCTGCGGCGATGGTATTTGCCATTGCAGGTCGGCATCAGCGATCGCCGATGCCCATGCCTGAAAAGCGCGATCCGCACTTTCAAACCAGGCATCCATGCCCGCGCCCAGCTCCCAGGCTCGTCTGATTACGGGTGCTAGTCGGCGATCGCCCCGACCGATAAAATCCTCCATCGCCGAGATGCGCACATCAGTAAAGTTAGCCTTTAGCCCTTTAATACGGCGAAATTCAGCTTTTAATAGTTTCTGCTTGCGATTAAAGTCTTCCGTAGAAACGCTATGCCACTGGAAAGGGGTATGCGGTTTAGGCGTGAAATTAGAAATCGTGACATTGACGCTGAGGTGCTTGCGACCTGTGATGTAACATTCCTGCTGTAACCAGGCGATCGTGCGGGCAATCCCCGTCACATCCTCATCGGTTTCCGTGGGTAAGCCAATCATAAAATAGAGCTTGACGCGATCCCAGCCCTGTTCGTAGGCGGTTTTAACGCCACGTAATAGCTCTTCATCGGTTAGCCCCTTATTAACCACATCTCGCAAGCGCTGCGTCCCAGCTTCCGGTGCAAAGGTTAATCCCTGTTGCCTGCCATCGCCCTTCAGGATATTGGCAATATTTTTGTCGAAGTGATCGACCCGCTGGCTGGGGAGCGATAATGATACGCGATCGTCCTTGAGGCGATTTTTGATCTCAATGCCCACGGCTGGCAAAGCTAAATAATCGGAGCAGGACAGGGAAAGCAAAGAAAATTCGTTATAGCCCGTTTCGCGCACCGCTCTTTCGATCGTATTCACCACATCCTCAGGCTTTACATCGCGGGCGGGGCGAGTCAGCATCCCAGGCTGACAAAAACGGCAGCCACGCGTACAACCGCGCCGAATCTCAATCGTGAGGCGATCGTGTACGGTCTCCACCAATGGCACCAACCCAATACTATGCTCTGGTCTTGGGGCGGAGACGCGGCGAAGAATACGTTGTGGCACGTCATCGCGATTGCGCACCACAGAGCCATCAGGATTCATGTCGTAGAACTGCGGCACGTATACACCTGGCACTTGCACAAGAGCTAGTAGCGACTCCTGACGGGATTTACCAGCTTGTTTCGCGGCCTTGAGGGCTTCACCAATTTCTGGTAAAAGTTCCTCACCGTCACCCAAAGCAAAGAAGTCAAAGAAATCGGCAAAGGGTTCAGGATTTGATGTCGCAGTTTGCCCGCCCGCAAAGATGAGGGGATAGTGGTTTTGGTTTGGGGCGATCGCCGATCTTTCTTGCCAGGTGAGGGGAATACCTGCTAAATCGAGCATCTCGAGAATATTGGTCGCACCTAATTCGTAGCCGAGACTAAAACCGAGAATATCAAAATCTTGTAGCGATCGCTTTGACTCGACGGCAAATAAAGGAGTTTGGGTGCTGCGTAATTTGGCCGCCAGATCGGGTGCGGGGAGATAGGTGCGATCGCACAGTTGTCCAGCCTGGGCATTGAGAATACTGTAGAGAATAATATGGCCAAGGTTAGAAGCGCCGACTTCGTAGACTTCAGGATAGGTCAAGCACCAGCGCACCATGAGATCGTTATTGGTGACACCGCCGATTTGGCTAGGATCTCCGTGCCAAGGCTTATGTACTGCCCCCAGTTCGTTACCTAGATAACGCGCAGGCTTGAGGATATCTGGAGTAATTAGTTGGCTTACTGGTACAGACATAAATTTATCTTCAGAAAAATACCGATCCTTAGCTCTAGCATAGGCGATGTCACCCCAATTCTTTTTAGCGCAACTGGTTGAATTCTTCCTCAGTGATACCCAACTGCTTCAGAATTTCCTGAAGCAACCAACTACCGATCTCTGCGTTGCCGTGCATCGGAATTGTTGTCGCCCTTCCGTCGGGATGTTTCCATCGGGCATGACTGCCTTTCTGCCGCGCCTTCTCAAACCCCAGTTTTCTTGCCACCTGTTCAATCTCTTTTGCTTTAGCGGGCATGGGTCACAGCCAACTCAACATCTTCTGGTAATTCTTGACCTGCCTTTTGATACTCTTCCCGAATCATTTCAAACACTTGAATGAGTTCGGCTTGGGCTTCATCTATAGTCTGTCCCCATGCATGACAGCCTGCAATAGCTGGAACATAGGCAACAAAAGTTCCATTATCATCAGGGAGCAGTACAACCGTATAACTTTGTAGGGATTGCATAGCGAATAAGGAGAGCAGCGGTAGCACAAAACTAGCATACTTCCACATATGAAGCAGGCTAGCCATCTGGATATTATGTTTTGGTTGTCTCGACAAATGTCACAGCGCAGGTATGTGTGCCTTCGCCCATCCCCTGGTGATAGAACGTGAGTTTGTAATTGGGGAATTTCTGTGACTTTTCCACCAGATCGGTGGCTACCCACAGCGCATCGTGCATCGTATCGGGTAAGTGAAATAATCCTTGCTTGATATCTTGGGCGGCGGCATCGGCGATCGCCTCGGTTAATTTGGCGATCGCTTCCGTAACAGCTTCTTTATCTACCTTTACCTTACGCTTGCCAGCCGATGCAGGTTGGGTTTGCGCATCATTGGCAGTATTCACCTCGTTGTTAGGATCGTTCACAATCTCTCAGACCTAATCGTTTTTCGCTATTGTGCCATAGTCTTGGATCTGCATTCGGCAAAATTGCCGAGAATACTGGAACCACAAAAGCGATCGCCCAGTCAACATGCCAGAACGAAGTCTAAAAATAGAGATGTAATTTAGGAGAAGTAAATGCGATTTTCCCTATCCCACGTAGGTTCAGTGCTCTGTGCTAGTGTCGTAGCACTATCGCCTATCCAAACACTAGCTGCTGAGCCTGCCAAAAATGTTTATCCAGCTGACTCGGTGAAAACTTTTATGAAAGGTTGTGAGTATAAGAACCCTAAGGTATTCTGCACCTGCACGATGAAATCAATCCAGACAAAATATACCTTTGAGGAATTCAAAAAAGTCGATAAAGAAATCCGCGAAACCCGCAAGATTCCAAATGAGCTACAGACAGTAATTGCCTCTTGCAAGAAATAAGGGGATTTCTAGCAAAGAAACTACCAGTCTCTTCTCCTTAGTAGGCTACTCGTGAATACTCAAATCGGACTTACCCCCCCTTTAATTCCCCCTTGTAAATGGGGAAGATTGGAAATCCAGTTCCCTCCCTTTTGCAAGGGGAGGGCTAGGGTGGGGTAGTTTTTTAATGAGAAATATCCTACAGCCAATTGCAATCAAAACCCCCACGGATAAAATTACTAAAACCCATGCGGGGGCTACGCCCCTGCGACCTATTTTGTGGTGGACTCGATAGAAAACTGCTGTAGGCAATCGAGTCAAGCTCTTAATACCTACGGTAGTTGGCTTCTTTACTATTGGCGATATCGTTGCGAATTTGCCCTAGCGACCAGCCATTTCTATACTGGTTGGTATAGTGTCGTATACCATCCCAATCGGCATTGCGGCCTAGCTGCTGCCTATAGATTTCGTTAATGCTGCGACGCAGTTCCGATTCGTTCGTGACTCGGTTGTTGTAGTAATTGTTGTTGTAAGAGCGATTGTAGTTGTAGTTGCTATTGTTTGAGCGATTATTACGCCGCCAATCTTCGTAGTAGCCGCCATCGTTGTTATTGCTATGGTTTTCGCGCCGCCAATCTTCGTAGTAGCCGCCTTCGTTATGACGCGGATTATTATTTCGCGGATTATTGCGATTTTGATTGTAATAATCGTTCCGAGTTCTGTTGTTGTAATAGTCGTTACGAGTTCTGTTGATATCCTGCTCATTCTGGCAGCGCATCTGGCGGCCTTCCCACCTGCATCGAGTCTGAGCCTCGACTGGTTGAGATATGCCCAAGCTTAGGGCAGATACGAGGGTAGCGGTAACAGTGGCGATCGCTATGGCAAAAGATTTTTTCATCTTTTGTGCTCCTACTTCTAATTATTGGATGTTACGTGGAACGATCTCAAGAAAGAATTATGTGGAGAGTTTGAGGGTTGCGCCCGCAATTGGGGCATAGCCCCAAACCCCTTCAAATATAGATCTTCTTTTAGTTCTACGTAAGGTGAGTTATTGATATAGAAATCCCAGACAAAACGTAAATTGAGGGGTTGGGGGCATAGCCTCCATAAAGGGGTTTCACCCCTAAATAAATAAGAACTGATTGCTATATCCATAATAACAAAAAGTAAATTAGAGATGCCTCACCTGACCTGGTTAGTTTGAACCCTTAGCAACACTTTTGGTAGTGCGGCTAGTTGTTTTTTTTGCTGTAGTTGTCGTCTTATCTGTTTTGGCAGCAGACTTGGTCGAAGTTTTAGTTGAGGTCTTAGCTTTAGCCTTAGTTTTGGTTGCTGCCTCGCTGGTTGATTTGGCTTTAGTTCCAGTTTTAGTGGTCTTAGCCTTGGCACTGGCTTTTGCGGGTGCTTTTGTCGCAAGCAAGGCGATCGCCTGTTCCATTGTCACTTCCTCAGGCACACCATCTTTGGGCAACGAAACATTTACCTTGCCATGCTTAATATAAGGGCCATACTTACCCTTGTAAATTTCCACTGGCTGCTCGTCCGCAGGATGTGCGCCAATGGTAATCAACAGCGCCGCCCCAGCCCTAGTGGTTTTGGGTTGAGATAGCAGTTCCAGCGCCCGCTCTAAGGTAATCTCATAGGGGTTATCATCTCCCTTGAGCGATCGGTAGTCTTTGCCATCTTTGCCCTGGTCATGCACGACATAGGGGCCAAACCGTCCCAGATTGGCTTGGATTTTCTTGCCACTTACAGGATGCATACCTAAAGTGCGTGGCATCTTCAGCAGCTCGACTGCGACATCTAACGTCAGCTGATCGGGCTGCATACCTTTTGGCAAGGATGCGCGCTTCGGTTTGGGAATCTCTTCGGTGGCCTCACCGAGTTGTACATATGGACCATACTGTCCCACCAATAAAAAGATTGGCTCGCCGGTTTCAGGGTGAGTACCAACTTGATCTGGCCCTTCTAATTTCTGCTTGAGAATCGTCTCTATTTTCTCAGGAACTAAATCGGAGGGAATTAGATCGACAGGAATGGATGCCTTGATAGTATTATCCCCACTGCCAACTTGAACGTAGGCTCCGTACTGTCCCAACTTGATCTTGAACTTTTCCAACCCTTCCAAAACTACGGTACGAGCTGTCTCAGGCTCAATGGCATCCCATCCGTTTTTTACTTGTAATTCCAATCCCTCTTTGCCGCGATAAAACTCATGAAGATAGGGTAGCCAATTAACGCTACCAGTAGAGATATTGTCGAGGGTTTGTTCCATCTTGGATGTGAAACTAGTATCGACTAAATTTGGGAAGTGCTCTTCCAATAAACCTGTAACGGCAAAAGCTGTGAATGTAGGAATCAGAGCGTTATTTGTCAATTGGACATAACCGCGATCGCAGATCGTTCCAATAATGCTGGCATAGGTACTGGGGCGACCAATTCCTTCACTTTCGAGGGTTTTGACTAGCGATGCTTCGGTGAAACGCGCTGGTGGTTGGGTGTCGTGTCCATTGGGGGTGAGTTGCCGACAATCGGGACGATCGCCTACTTTCAGCACTGGTAAAATCACTTCTTGCCCTTCGATCGCAGCATCAGGATCGTCAGATCCCTCCACGTAGGCGCGGAAAAATCCGGGGAAATCGATGCGCTTGCCCGAAGCACGGAATAGAGCGTCTTCTACCTTCAATTGCACAGCGATCGTAGTCTGGCGAGCATCTGCCATCTGTGAAGCCACAGTCCGCTTCCAGATCAGATCGTATAAACTTAGCTCCCGACCACTCAGACCTGTTTGCTGTGGTGTGCGGAAAGTTTCGCCTGCCGGACGAATTGCCTCGTGGGCTTCCTGTGCGCCTTTCGATTTATTGGCATACTGGCGCGGTTCGGGGCTGAGGTAGTTAGCGCCATACATCGTCTCAACACAATTGCGTGCTGCTGTAATTGCCTGCTGCGATAAATTCACGGAATCAGTCCGCATGTAGGTGATATACCCTTGTTCGTACAGCGCCTGTGCAGTGCGCATCGTGTCACGGGCAGAGAGGCGTAGTTTGCGGTTAGACTCCTGCTGCATCGTAGAGGTCGTAAATGGGGGCGATGGTTTGCGGTTGTTGGGCCGCTCCTCAATATTGCTGACCGTCCACACCTTCCCTGTGATTCGGGTTTGCAGGGCGATCGCGCTCTCCTCATCTAACAAATGAACATTACGATTAGTGGCAATTCGGCCTGTCGATTCATCAAAATCCTTGCCAATTGCAATATTTCTGCCGCCAATCGAGACTAGTTGTGCGGGGAATTCCTGCTTGGGGGCAAATAATGTCGCTTTGAGATCCCAGTAGCTACCAGACTTGAAAGCTCGGCGTTCGCGTTCGCGCCGCACAATCAGACGTACAGCTACAGACTGGACTCGGCCTGCCGAGAGCCCCCAAGAAATCTTTTTCCACAGTAGTGGCGAAATCGTATAGCCCACTAGTCGATCTAGAATACGTCTCGTTTCTTGGGCATGTACGAGGCGATCATCGATGGTGCGACAATTTTGCAAAGCATGGCGAATAGCTTCTGGGGTAATTTCGTGGAACACCATGCGTTTAGTTGGGATCTTGGGTTCCAAGATTTGCAACAGATGCCAGGAAATACTTTCGCCTTCACGATCTTCGTCAGTTGCCAGAATTAATTCAGTAGCGCCTTTTAGAGCGGCTTTCAACTCGCGTACTATTTTCTTTTTATCTTCAGGCACAATGTAAAGCGGCTCGAAGTCCGCTTCGACATTGACCCCCAACTTTGCCCACTCCTCAGATTTAACCGCTGCGGGAATGTCACTGGCGGATTGCGGTAAATCCCGCACGTGACCCATCGAAGCTTCTACCCTATATCCAGGTGGCAGGAAGCCTCTAATAGTGCGCGCTTTAGTGGGGGACTCGACAATGACAAGTGTGGACATAGTTAGCTGTGCATAAACGAAATCGTAAAAATAATGGGTTAATTTAAAACCCTTCTTAACCTTATATACACTGTTTACCCAAAAATGAATTATTTTTTCGTGGGCGGCGATCGCCCCAACACTTTATTGTTATCCGCTCTGAATGCGTTGTAAACTCCCGCCAGAGAGAGATTTGGGTAAAACCGACAGCGAATATTAATCTGTGAAAATTTATTTTGGCAACAGGCTATAGATGTGAGTTGGGCGGGGAACAATTTTTTAAGTTCAGTGCAGTTATGAGCGATAGAACTATTTAAAATTGGCAGGCAGCTTCAAAATTATGTTACTAAGTATATATACTCTCTGTGCCAGTTAATTGAGTGTCCTATCACGGCAACAACTTTGCCAGCGGCTCAAATACCATTGATGAATTGATGAATCTAATCACTACTTTGCAAGTCGATGGCTATTTACTCTAGTTTGCAAGATATTTATACATCCCCCCAGCTAGTTAAACTTGGTCGTAACTTGACAAGATGTTTAGTTAGCAAGTTCTTCTCAGTATTTGGGATTACCACCATTGTGATGTGCCAGGTTCCATCAGGCGAGGCGCAGCAGCATGTAACTCAGTTTGCCAGAACTAATGGTTTGCGCGATCGCGTCGAGATCGCCAAGCTAGCAGTTAGTGGTGTAGATAAGCTCAGGACTGGTAACTATGATGGAGCGATCGCTGATTTTCGACAACTTAGCACTTCTGTGCAAAGGCGAGAAGGCATTTCCTATATCTTTGCCTCCTACGAACAGACCTCATTTCGTCGCCGCTCGGTATATCAGCAAGCAAGTACCACTAAATCTATCCAACAAGAGTTGCAAAACTTCAAAACACTGCTGTTGCTGGGACAGGCAATAAATAGCTGGTAAAGCCGCAGATCAATTTAGCTTAGAGCGGAAGCCCCGCGCTATAACGCTTCGGTGAGCGACGGGATGGATAGCGCGTCTATCAAGGGGTTCGATGCCCCGCCGATGGGCAATTATCTTTGCTTTCAGGGTCAATTTTTAAACTGCGTATTAATTCTCTCAATATTTCAGTCTTACCTCTGGCTGTATAAGCACAATAAGCTTCAAGTAATTCAAGCTCTTTTTCTGGGAGTTGAAATGTAATTTTTTTCAATGCATTGTACGGCTAAGATATGGTATAATTATGGCATGATTACAGCCTATAAGTACAAATTACGCCCTAACAAAGCCCAATCTCATCAGTTTGATGAGTGGCTTAATTTGTTGCGTATGCAGTACAACTATCGGCTGGGTGAGCGATTTAACTGGTATGAGTCTACTCGTTGCCCTGTTAATTCATGCTCTCTCATATCAAGTAGTATTGCTCCGATTATGGAACAGCCTGATTATTATTGGCAAAAGCGAGATTTACTCAATACCAAAAAGCTGTTTTCTAAGTACAAAGAGATACATTCTCAAGTACTTCAGGATTGCATTGCTAGAGTAAAGAAAGCGTTTGCCCGACATATTGGTGGTGATAAATCGGGTAAACGCTCTGGTAAGCCAAGATTTAAAGGTCGCGGTAGATATCACAGCTTCACCTATACTCAGATGCCACAAGACTGCATCAAAGGCAATCGCATCACTCTCTCTAAGATTGGCGATGTCAAGATAATTCTGCATCGTCCTATCCCTGATGGCTTCAAAATCAAGACCGCGACTATTGTTAAGAATGCTGATGGCTGGTATGTGGTGCTGACATTGCAAGATGTCACAGTGCCAACAATTAGCCCTGATGTCAATTTTGATAATGCTGTCGGTATTGATATGGGTCTGAAAGATTTCTTGATTACCAGTGACGGTGAAACTGTACCTATCCCTCAGTTCGCTAGGAAAGCTGAGATCGATAAAAAGCTGCGAAATAAAGCTGTCTCTCGCAAAAAGAAAGGCAGCCATCGTAGACGTAAAGCTGTCAAAAGGCTTGCCAAGCATCATCAAAGAGTTGCAAGGCAGCGCAAAGATTTTCATTGCAAATCTGCAAAGCAATTACTCAATAAGTATGATGTGATTGGGTTTGAGGATTTGAATGTTAAAGGTTTGGCTAGAACTAGGATGGCAAAGTCGATCCTTGATGCTGGTTGGAGTGAGTTCCTATCTATTCTGGTTTGCAAGGCTGAAAGTGCTGGCAAATTGGCTATAGCTGTGAATCCAAATGGCACTACTCAAAACTGTTCTAATTGCGGTACTCGCATCCCTAAAACTATTGCTGATCGATGGCATAGCTGTCATGTCTGCGGTTTGGAGTTGGATCGAGATGTCAATGCTGCGATTAATATTAAGAACTTGGCTGTCGGGCGGACAGTCAATAAAGCTCAGCGTGTTTCCGATGCAATTGCAGGATTAGCTGAGAAGCCCACCCTATACTCGTCCGCGAGTTAGGGCTGGGAGTCGTCACCTAGATCGACTGCCCTGTCCCTTTAGTTCAAACGGCTACTGGTTTAGTGGATGCGGCAAATTCTCCCGCAATGGGAGCAGTCAAGGCTTCCTCTAATTCAGCTCGACCAAGGCGTTCTTCGAGGATATCCATCACAGTACGGCCAAAATCCTCACCATCATCGCGCTGCCATGCTGTTAAGCACACCTCACCAAAGAAAGAACCCAGAGGCTCAGGATTCCATAGGAGCTTCTTCGCATTCCAGGGCATCATACTCATGGGGTCGTAATCTGGTTTGAGGATGTCATTCTTGAATGCATACTCCTCCAGATGCGTGTGAGGTTGCAAGCCAATAAAGAATATTGCTGGTTCTACATTTTGTTTGCCAAATATATTTTCTAGTTCGCGATGGTAAGCGATCGTCTGGCGAATAGTATCGAATGTTTCATCAATGACATTGAAAGAGTAATTCACCGACACTAAATCGTTAAATCCTGCATTCTTCAAATCGCGACAGTTTTGCAGCACATTCCGCAAGTTATATCCCATTCTCATTTTGCGGATCAGTTCCTGGGAGCCACTGGTGATCCCAATTTCAAAGTAGTTCATTCCTGTCTCTACCATCAGATCGCACAACTCAGGCGTCAGATTATCTGCACGGATATAGGCTGCCCAGTGGATATCTGTCATGCCTGCGGCTACGATCTTACGCAACAACTCTATGGCATCGTCTATATATTTTTTGGCAGGAATAAATTGGGCGTCGGTAAACCAGAAGTTGCGAATGCCTCGGTCGTATAGCTGCTGCATTTCCTTGACCACTTCATCGGCGGGGTTAATGCGCACTTGTTTGCCTTCGATCACCGTGTAAATGCAGTAGCAACAGTTATGTGGGCAGCCCCGTTTGGTTTGGACGCCAATATAAAAGTCGCGATCGCGAAAGTAATAATTAAATTCCGGCCAGACTGATTCGATGTAGTTGTAATCGCAGGTGCTTTTCTCAATGGGTGCAGGTTGCTCGTGGATCAGGCGATCGCGCGGCTTAGTTTCCCCCACCACATAACAGCGATCGCTCTCAATTTCTCTGTCTTGCACTAGTCTTTCCAGTAGAGATTCACCCTCACCCACAGAAATAATTGTGCCAGTTGGCAAATGCTTACCTAACTGCTCGTAGAACACACTCACAGCCCCACCGCCAACTACAGCTCTCGCTTCAGCTCGATAGCGGCGCGCACGACTCAGTCCACGCCGAACTAACCGCACATTACGCCATAATTCCGTGTAATAGGACGTAAATAACCGCAGGCCATGCAATGCGCCGCGTAATTTGATTAAAGGATTAATTGCGTAATAAAACTCAAAGGCATTTTGTAACGGGTTGCCGCCTCTACCACCAACAGGTGCATAGATTTGAATATCGCGCCACGAAAAAACTAATAGATTTGGCCGAAACTCGTCAATACTTTGGTCTAAAGCTCGATAAAAGTCTAAAGGTGGCACCGTACCAAGATCGAATATGCGCTGCTCTGCCTGAGGCGCTACTTTATGAATGTGATCCGCAAGATACACAACCCCAATCGGAAATATGGGATTGCATGGTAGGCGCACATATAGAATTTTGTCTAAAGTAGCCATAAATTTAGTATTTGTATAAGAACAGTAATATATCTTTATATATCTTAATTATACCTAAGCGGCTTTAGTTGAGAAGCGAAGCTTGACCCAGAAAATTACTATTGGTAGTAGCTTTTACAGTCAGGGTTATTTAGGGATGTTAGCCTAATTAAAGCATGGAAGCAGAGGTCAAACTTTTTCCTGCCAGCCTGGTTGAGATCGCGTAGGACTCTAGTAAAGTGTTGCCCTAGCTAGCGCATTACTCTATGATTTGGACGAATTTACAAGCGTGTCAGTTTAAAGCTTTGAATATATCTGTGCTATCTATAACCGTCCAAAATATATTCTAGAAAGAATATCTCTGTCTAAATAATGTAGAGGGGCTAAGGGAATTTACTTCGATCGGCTTTTATTTTTAAATTGCTCCTTAATTTAATAAACTTATGTCTCAAATATTAGATTCAGTGCCCGAAAACAACAGAAAAATAGTTTGCTGTTATGTCAATGCCACCAGCAAAATCCAGGTTGCTCGTATTACCAATATCTCTAGCTGGTATTTTGAGAGGGTAGTATTCCCTGGTCAGCATCTGATCTTTGAGGCAGTACTAACGGCTCAGTTGGAAATTCACACAGGAATGATGGCAAGCTCCATACTTTCAGATATGATTCCCTGTGTACAGTTGCAAGTGCAGGAACCTACCCCAGCCCTTCCTAGCTGGGTACCAATGCATCTTGCGGTTAAACAAAAAACCAAAACCGAACTAATTGGTTAAGCATGGGATTTTTATCACCTGAATATAGTCTGTTCTTGGTCGGCCTAGCGGTTTTCTATTGGTTAATACCACATCTCCAAACTCGCCTGTTAGTTCTGCTAGCGGCGAGTTTATGCTTTTATGCGCTGATCCAGGCGCAGTTTGTTTGGTTGCTAGTTTTGAGCACCGCGATCAATTTTGGGCTGGGAAGAGCGATTGCTAGGAGCGAGCATCGACTCAAAGGCTGGCTACTTGGTGGTGGGATTTGCTTGAACTTGGCGCTCTTACTGGGGTTTAAGTATGTACCGTTTTTTGCCAATATTTTGAGCAATACAACTGGCTTGCCAACAGTTCAAGATTTTGCAACATGGACTAGTCAAAACATCGTGGCACCAATCTCAATTAGCTTTTTTTCGTTTGAGATGATTGCTTATCAGATTGATATCTACAAGGGTAGTGCGCCAGCCGAGAGTTTTCTCAATTTTGCGGTTTACAAAACCTTCTTTGCCAAATTATTGGCTGGCCCGATCGTGCGGTATCAGGAGTTTGCACCACAATTGACTTCGCGATCGCAACCATTAGTAGAGAACCTGGTCGAAGGGTTATGGTTAATTGCCTGTGGGGCGGCAAAGAAAGCTATTCTGGCGGATAATCTGGGGCAACTAGTCGAGCTAAGTTTTTTGAATATCGATCGCGCGGGCAGTGTCGATCTATGGTTAGCACTCTGTGCCTTTGCCTTGCAGATCTACCTTGACTTTAGCGGTTATGTGGATATGGGGCGGGGCAGCGCTTTGCTGTTGGGCTTTAACTTGCCGCGTAATTTTGATTTTCCCTATTTCGCTAGCAGCATCAGTGATTTTTGGCGACGTTGGCACATGACTCTGGGTAGCTGGTTACGAGATTATTTGTATATTCCATTGGGTGGCTCGCAGCGTGGGCTAGTCAGAAACTGCGCTAATTTAGCGATCGTGATGGTCGTGGCAGGGATCTGGCATGGTGCTAACTGGGGATTTGTGATTTGGGGGGTCTGGCATGGCTTGCTGTTAGTTGGGCATCGCCTGGTGGCGCTCTTGGCTAGTCGTTTTGCCGCCTTTGGCGAACTCTGGCAGACATTGCCAGGTCAAATTGTCGCGATCGCGATCACTCAACTCCTGGTACTGATCGGCTGGATCCCATTTCGCCTACCCAACCTACTTGACGCTCAGATTGGGTTTCAGCATTTATGGGGCAAAGCGGGCGATCCGCAGTTTGCTTACAAAATTTATGTGGAATCTTTGGGCTTAACCGCAAGTCAGATTGCCATTCTGTTAATTGCGATCGCGATTGGTATGTTCGTTGCCTATCGTTGCGATCGCTCGCGTTGGCATCTCCACTGGCCGATCAAATTATTTCTCGTGCCAATCAGCTTGTACCTAGTAGCATTGTTCAGCCCTCAACGAGCCTTACCATTTATCTACTTTGATTTTTAGTATCCTAGAATTTAAGAGTAAACCCTTGCAGAAACCATGAATACGATCTCTGCTACCCCAGCTAATCAAGAACTGCCAGAGGCGCAGCAGCTAGTTTTGCCTGGCTATTGCAGTTGGGAGCAGTTTGAAGCTCTCGATCTACTCTTAGAAGACATCCCTGGCTTAAAAATCACCTACCTTGATGGCTATGTTGAGTTTATGACTATTGGGGAAGACCATGAAGAAATCAAGAGTACGATCGCGCTATTGCTAGGACTATATTTCCTGGAGTTAGGCATTAATTTTGTACCCGTGGGGAGCGCTACTCGCCGCGATCGTGAGCAAAATGTATCATTTGAACCTGATGAATCCTATTACTTAGGCGAGAAAAAAGCACATCCTGATTTAGCGATTGAAGTAACTTTTAGTAGCGGCGATGCTAGTAAGCTAGAGAAATATAAACGCTTGGGCATTGCCGAAGTTTGGTTTTGGCAGAAACAACAGATATCGATCTATCGTTTAAGAGGCGCGGACTACGAACCCTTAGCTAAAAGCGAGCTGTTGCCAGATTTAGATTTGGGACTCCTGGAGCGTTGTATAGCCCTACCCGTAAAACTAGAAGCGATGGCAGAGTTTTTGAAAACGATCCGCCAAACTAAAGAAAAATAAATGCTATGACCGTAATTGCCGTAATTGATTACGATATGGGGAACTTACACTCGGCGTGTAAGGGGCTCGAATTTGCGGGTGCGACAACAGTCGTCACCGACGATCCACTTCAGCTAGAAGCCTCTGATGCTATAGTTTTGCCAGGCGTTGGAGCCTTTGACCCTGCCATACAACATATTCGTGATCGCCACCTAGAGAAGCCGATCAAACAGGCGATCGCTTCGGGCAAGCCATTTTTAGGCATCTGCTTAGGTATGCAAATTCTATTTGACGGTAGCGAAGAAGGAACGGAACCAGGCTTAGGAATTATTTCTGGCATGGTCAAGCGGTTTCAGCCAGAACCAGGGATTACGATCCCACACATGGGTTGGAACCAGCTAGAATTGACACAGTCCCACTGTCCACTTTGGAAGGATCTGAGCGCCAGTCCGTGGATGTATTTTGTCCATTCTTACTACGCTGCACCAGAAAATCCTGCGGTTATTGCAGCCATCACTACTCACGGTAGTCAAAAGGCAACTGTGGCGATCGCTCAAGATAACCTCATGGCAGTTCAGTTTCATCCCGAAAAATCCGCAGATGACGGGCTACAAATCCTGTCTAATTTCGTCAAGTTAGTTAACGCGCGTCAAAAAGTGCAAGTGTGAGGTTAAAAAATTATGCAAATAACTATGTTTAAGAAACTAGCTTTCTATTCCTGCTGTGCCGCGATCGCGCTGAGCTACGCACCCGCCCTGATCCGACCAAATGCTGCCGAAGCCCAACAAAATGCTGGGATTATCCTCTGGGGTAGTGCCAAAGATAAAGCGCTAGACTACGTTTTAGATTATGGTCGCGCCAACCAAAGCGATCGCTACTATCTGGATGTTCCCGCACAGAAGTTCGCGGTCTCTGAGGTCGTAGTCACGTATCCAGAAAGTTTTACTGGTGAGTTCGATCAGAGCAGCATCGATCTGCGCGTTGACAACAAAAATTTACCGCTACAGTCGGCCAAGTGGGATAAAGAAAGACGTGTTGTTGAGGTAGTCTTACAAGAGGCTGTACCTGCCAACAAAGCGATGAAACTGGTACTCTCTAACGTGCAAAATCCTACCTTTGGTGGACTATTTCAATTTGATGCCAGAGTTAGAAGTAATAGCGACTTGCCCATGTTGCGCTACATTGGCTCTTGGGTAATTGGCCTACAGTAGGTTGCTAAATTTCATTGTCAATTTACTGCTAATACCCCCAATTTATTCCAGTAGTTAACACATGGTTACATAGCTAGCCAACGTGACAGCGCAAGGTGTATTGTTAGAACGATTGCTTTTTTATACATCTAAAGGAACATAAGTATATGGGTTTATCAGAAACACAAGTCTTGATTGCTCTTGTAGTAGCTTTATTTCCTGCCGTTATGGCAGTTATGTTGGGATCTGCTCTAGCTAATTCTTAGAGATCGTGCTAAATATCAAACGTTTAGCATAAAGAGGTGAGCAATGGTTGCCAGACGTGAACTTCAATTTACTCCAGGTTTGCTGCGTCCTAAGCAGGTGATGCCTGATATAGGTGCGGAGCTAGAAGCTGCTAGTAGCGGGGGTAAAGTTCTAAGGGCCTCTGGCATACCATCCCCTCGAAAAACCGATCGGGTCGTAGACTTTAGCGATCGCGTTTCAGACTCAGTAATTCAAAAACAGCGCCAACAAAGAGCGCGCCGCTTTAAATCTAAAGGGATTGAGGCTTTGGGCGTAATTGCTGTGAGTACAGCTTTCTCTGCGATTACAGTGATAGCACTAGCCAGGCTTATTCCCTATCAAACTGCCCAAAGAGAGCGTCTTGATGAAATCAACTCCGAAGTTCAAACAGTTGAGCATAGAGTTGAGACGCTTCGTCGCAGGTTCCCGGAGATCTTTGCCTCTGGAAAATCGAGGGATGCATTGGTTCGACAACATGGTTTTGTGAAGCCCAACCAGATCCCGATTAAAATTTTGGATTCTAATTCTCCTCGTCCCAAACCAAATAACTAACTGATGTTACTTGGAACGATCTAAAGAAAGAATTATGTGGGGAGTTTGAGGGCTGCGCCCTCAATTGGGGCATAGCCCCAAACCCCTTCAAATATAGATCTAGGTAAGGTGAGTAACTAATATAGCAATTAGTTTTTGGGTGAAGGGTTTTCACATCCCAACTTACAATTTTATAGGATTGCTGTACTAAGAGCTACGGGTTTAAGCTATCCTTGAGCAGCATCTGGCCAAACTTTTCAGACGAAATGGGCGGACTAATAAAGTATCCCTGAATCTCATCACAGTCGTTCTCTACAAGAAATGCTAGCTCGGCTGGGGTTTCCACCCCTTCGGCAATTACTTTCAAATCCATGCTGTGAGCCATCTGGATAATTGACCGAGTAATTGCCTGGTTTTTGATGTCAGTATCTATGCCTCGGATGAAGCATCGGTCAATTTTGAGGATATCAAATGGTAGATGTTTCAGAGTCGCAAACGAGGAATATCCCATACCAAAGTCGTCGATAGATATCTGTAATCCCATCAATTTTAGCGCTGATAGCTTGGAGATGCTCGACTCAACATCTCGCACGATCATACTTTCGGTCAATTCCAGTTCTAAGTACTGTGGTTCTAGTTCTATCTCCTCTAGTATCTGGACTATTTTTGTATTGAGATCGGGTTGCTGAAACTGTCTGCCCGAGAGATTTACAGCGATCTTCATGCGAGGTAACCCGTTGGCCGAAAGATTTCCTATCGTATCTTGCCAAAGCTTAGTCTGTTGACAGGCAGTAGACATCACCCATTCGCCAATTGGCAAAATGTCGCCATTTTCTTCGGCTAGAGGAATAAACCTGTCGGGGGAAACCATGCCGTGCTTGGGGTGCTGCCAGCGTAACAAGGCTTCTGCACCGATAATCTTTCTTGTTTTGAGATCGACTTGGGGTTGGAAGTAAACAAGAAATTCGTTGCGAGCTAGCCCGTAATGGAGATCGGCCTGGAGTTCGATATGCTGAGAAAAACCTACATCTATGGATGAAAGGTAGAACTCATAGCAACTTCCTCCTTGTTGCTTAGCATGGTTCATGGCGATATTGACATTTTTAATTAATGTGTCAATATCGCGGCCATCCTGTGGATATGTCGCAATCCCAATGCTAGAGGTAATGAAAATTTCTTGACCTGCGATCGTAAATGGTTGGGATAGAGTTTTCAGGATATCTTTAGCTAATTTGCTAGCTTTCCCCTTGGAATCAGTGCTTGGGAGGATAATCAGGAATTCATCCGCATTTAACCGTGAGACGATATGGTCGCGATCGACACAAATTAATATTCGTTCTGCAACCGACCTGAGTAAAAGATCGCCAAAAGCATTGCCAAATGCATCATTTATCCGCTTAAAACGATCTAAGTTGATCGCTATAATTGGGATGACGCGATCGCAAAGATTTGCAGCCTCATTGATGATTTGATTTAGCTTCTGGCGCAAAGCTAGACGATTGGGTAACGAAGTTAACTGATCGACGTATTGTAAATAGTCAATTCTGTCCTGGGTTTCTCGCTGTGAGTGGCTGTAATAATTCCTAAGCTTGCTAGACTTATCTAGTTGTGTAGAGACTGCCTCTAACAATTCTACCTGCCCAACTGGTTTAACCAGGTAGTCAGATGCACCTAGCTTCATACCCTCACGCCGATCTTTCCTGCCAGATTTCGCTGTGAGAAAAACAAATGGGACAACTGCCACTTCTGGATCGTGCCTCAGTGTTATGAGTACGCTAAAACCATCCAGCTTCGGCATCATGACATCACAAATAATTAGATCTGGCTTGTAGGTTTTTGCCAACTGAATACCCGTTAAGCCATCCTCAGCGCCAATCGCTTCAAAATCAGCGCAATGCAAGATTTCGATAATGTCTTCTCTGATTGTCTCGTCGTCTTCGATTACAAGTATTTTTGCCAACTATCTACCCCCGCATATTGTCCATAACTTAATCCAAATGATGTTCTATTTACTTGGGGTAGGTTAAACCCAATTTAAGTTTATCTGGATGCACAGGTTGAGTTACTTTAGCTAGAAATATTTTATATTCAATGGTACTAACTACATTGCACTCTATCAACGACATTGACTACTGCACTTAGAAATTTGTATAATACCTATCCTCTAAAACAATACAACAAATTCTGGCAATGGCAAACACCGAATCTGCCTACCAGCTTTATAGATAGCGTAAAATATGCGATTTGCCAAACGCCTCGATCGAATCCCTCCCTACCTATTCGTCGAAATCGATCGCAAAAGAGATGAATTAATTTCCCAGGGTGTAGATATCATCAATATGGGTGTAGGCGATCCCGATCGCCCTACCGCCAGCCATGCGATCGCGGCAATGATCGAGGCGATTCAAGATCCTGCTAATCATAACTATCCCCCAAATCAAGGTATTAAGGAATATCGCGAAGCGATCGCAGATTTGATGGCAAGACGTTATGGTGTTGAGGGCTTAGATCCTAATACGGAAATAATTTCCTCAATTGGTTCTAAAGAAGCAATTCACAATACATTTTTGGCATTTGTGGAAGCGGGAGATTATGTGCTAGTTCCCGATCCTGGCTATCCTGTTTATCGAACTTCTACAATCTTTGCTGGCGGCGAGTATTACACGATGCCATTGCTACAGGAGCGCGGATTTCTTCCCGATCTGAGTCAAATTCCTGCGGAAATCGCGCGCCAGAGTAAGTTGCTTTGGGTTAATTATCCCAACAATCCCACGGGGGCGATCGCGACTCTAGATTTCTTCAAGGAATTGGTGGATTTCTGTCATCGCTACGAAATTCTACTTTGCCACGATCATGCTTATTCTGAGATGGCTTTTGATGGTTATAAGCCACCTAGTATTTTGCAAGTAGATGGTGCAAGAGATATCGCAATAGAATTCCATAGTTGCTCTAAATCCTACAATATGACTGGTTGGCGGATTGGTTATGTCGTGGGATGTGCGCAGGGCATCAAGGGTCTTAGCCAAGTTAAGACGAATGTGGATTCGGGCGTATTTAAGGCAATCCAAAAGGCGGCGATCGCGGCTTTTAAAACCGATGAAGCAGAGTTACAGGAATTGATGTCTATTTATCAACATCGCCGCGATCTGGTAATCGAAGGTTTGCGATCGCTGGGCTGGCAAATTGAAGCACCCAAGGCCACCTTATATGTATGGGTGCCAGTACCTAAGGGTTATACTTCCAAGGAGTTTGTGACGTTATTGCTAGAGAAATGCGGCATTATCGTACCACCTGGCAATGGTTACGGCGATCGCGGTGAGGGATTTTTTCGTATTGCTTTGACTGTGGCAGATAGTCGTCTCAAAGAAGCGATCGAACGCATGCGATCGGCGGGTATACGATTTAGCTAAAAAACTTTATGCGTATCAAGAGGAAATAGGAAATGGCAAAGACTAACGATGCACTTAAAATTATTGATAATCTAACTCGCACCGATCCTGAGCTTGAGGAAATGGTGAGAGAAGCATCGCTCAATGCAGAGGTTGCTCAGCTTATCTACGAGGCAAGAACTGGGGCAGGGCTAACTCAGCAAGAGCTTGCTAATCGTATTGGTACAAAGCAATCCGTTATCGCACGGCTTGAAGATACTGATTATGAGGGCCACTCGCTTTCGATGCTTCAGAAAATTGCCTGTGTTCTTAATCGCCGTGTTGAAATCAATCTGATGCCGATAGAGAATGAACGAACTTTGGCGAAGTAGGCCATAAACGGCGATCGCATGGATGTTTGTAGTGTGTTTCAAGTGCTATCCATATGGAGTCAAATCGTAGAATGACTCTTTGCCTAAATGACAGGCGTAGTTTTTGACCAGTTCTTTTAAGTCGGTAGAGCTACTTAGCGAGATCCAATCATCGACGGAACCCCGAAAACACCACCGCTCAACTGCAAATTCGCGGGTTTGGACATCTCCTAAGACAAATTGCATCATAGGAGAGTAGGAGAGCGATCGGGTAATTACTTCCCTTGCCCTAGGAGAGTTTTTAGTAAATGAAAATGACGCAATCTCGATCAAGTCGTCCACATTTTGGTCGGCAAGGTAAACGATAATATTCTTGCCTTTGACATCAACGATAAAGTAGTCAAGTTGGGCATATTTCTTGATTCCTGCGTTGATAATTGCAATCTCTTGGGGCGTAATGAGTTGAGGGAGGATTTTCCTCAGAAATACTTGAGCATTAGGATTTTCATAAATTTCATAGCCATCGGGAATGTCCGCAACCAATATTCCCTCTGCCTTCATCGAGAAGAAATATTTGGGCTTACCTGTTTTAGTTTTCCCTTCGTGAAGATAGTATTTTTGTCGTCTGCGATTGACATATTCAATAGCCATAACCGGAAACCCCTCAAAGAAATATAGTAATCCTATACCTAGATTGTAAATAGTTGGTCATGCGTGGCGATCGCCATAAATATGTTCACGATCTAAGGCTTTGGCAGATAAGCTGACATTACTTTTAGGGAAGCGAGCTACCCATTCGCGAAATTGTTGAGTTTTTATCAGCTCGTTAGACGGGAGAGATTTTCTTTAGCTTTGTCTCCTAAACTCCAGTAAGGGATACCTGAAGAGCAAAAAGTGTTTTTGGCAGAGCGAATCACATATCTTCCTTGAAATCCAGCAATACTGAGAAACAATTTATTTGAAGGGATTTTTTTCAAGGCTTCTTCAAAAGGAGCTATGCGAAACCGTAAATCTTCAGGGAATTTATCTTTGGTGTAGCGGACATGAAGGCGTGTAATCATTGATGGTTTATCCCAAAATGCACCCGCCGATCTCATGGTTTCCTCGTCAAGAGGTGGAGTCACGCAGGGATCGCATTTTGTGGAGCGACCCTCATATTCTATAAACACAGCATTTCTGCCTTCTTGCTCATATTCTTTCTGGAACATGGCATTGTAGAAGTCATTAAAACTAGTTTGGATAGATTCAGGAAGTTCTAATCCAGAGACACGGTTTTGAAAGGACTCAGCATCAGTGGGAATAAACACATTACGATAATTAGTGACTTCAGCATATCCTTTTGGGGAGATGATATTCACAATCAAATCTTGAGGCTGATTATTTTTAGCATTCAAAGTGCCGAGTCTCATGGGCAGCATGAATTCTGGGGAATTGTAATCTAAAACAATAGGGCGGAGAAATTTCCCTCCTTGTTTTTGAAACTCAGCTAGATTAACACGCACCACAAAAAACTTCATGCCAGATTGAATATAGGATTGCAACATCGGCTCTGCTTCCTTTGGCACAGTATAGCCATTCTCCCGCAACCATGTGCTCAAGCTAGCAGATTCCTCTGCACTCAGAATGGTGACATCATATTCTCCCACCGTAAATTGGTCTTCAACAAATACCTGCGCTCGACCGAAATCTTGCCGGGATGTGCTTGTTTGTACCTGATTGAGATAAGAAGGTGATGCGAGCGCAACCAAAACAGCAACAATAATTGCAAGCAAAAAGGAGCGAAGCAATTGTTCAAATCGAGATGTTGCACTAAAGATGTAATAAACAACTAAGAAGATCGCAAACAGCGAAATTCCAGTTGACAGATAAGACATGTATTCCTTTTGACAGGGATCGTCTTCGTATTTAGCTAGACGTGGAGCTGTAAAAGCATCGATTTGATTGACGACTTCTGAGCTGCCAATTCTTATCTGCTCGCGTTTAGGAATTACTGGAATCGGCACAATCCGCGCAAAATCTTTGACATCACCTTCAAAGTCATTCGCCATTAAAAATACGCTGCGATCGCCATCATGAGAAATCACCACTCTTGAAGCTGAGTTATGAAGTTTGGCTTCTGCCTTTGCTACAAAAAAGCCACAGAACGCATTCGCAGCAGGTATAAAAGTGAATAATGCGATCGCTAATAGTAAAAATACCGAGGTAAACTTAGACAGTTGTCGCATTGTAACCTTTAATTATTTTGAGATTCCCAGAAATTTTGATTTAAAAGAGTTTCAATATTCGTTGCAAAAGGATAAATATTGGGGAGTTCAACTTTTGGGTAATCTCCAGAGACTTTTTTCAGTGCTAATTCCCAAGCGCGGCGGAACGCATCCCGCAGGGAATCGCAAGCCTCAGCCCATTGTGTTTTTAAGCTAGGCGAGTCATCTAGCAACAGTTCTATTTGGATTCGTTGCTCGCGAATCGTGCTTCCCCAACCATTATACTCGCGGGGCATTTTGACGTGCAACCGCTTGAGGATATGCTCTAGCAATGTCAACAAAAGACTTTTTAACTCTTTCTTTTCCGATCGCCCCAACGCCTCTATCTCCTCAATCAGATTATCTAGATCCAGGCGATCTAAGTCTCTGGCTTTTAGCAGATTGGCGGTTTCTTCCGTCCATAACAAAAAATCGCGATCGTATAGCGATATCTGATTAACTACTTGCGTCACGATTTGTTTGCCTCCTTGCTTGCACGGTGTGATGGTGATTTTCGTTCCGAATTACCGAATCAAGGGAAGAGAATCGTAAAGCCTTCTTGAGCAAAATGTTTGTCATGGGTTAGAACATCAGTAATTCTCAAATGTTTTATAGTATTCATTGAGATTCAATCTGTAAGGCTGTAGCCTTTATCGAGTCGATTTTCATAGAGTGCTAAACCTGCCAGAAAAGTCTCATGAGTTTGTTCTACAATCCTAATATCTGAACTTTCTAAAATATCTTTGACCATATTTGCTGCTCTCTGTCTTAACTGACTGCCGGATTTAGAATAGAAGGCGAGTAGTTCGATTAAGACTTCATCTGTTGTGACGAGTTTGCAAGGTGGAAGCGTTCTAAAGGTCTTCTGGACGCGCTCATACCAAGCATCGGCAGGGTTGATGAAAGATATCCAATAAAAAGTATCTGCAAAAATAAGTTTCATGACTCGATCTTCACAGTACCGTAGATGTAATGGTCGTGCTGCTCCGCACCATCCGTGGGAAGTTTGTTTAGTTCTTCTAGAGGGATATCTTTAACAAAATCTTCTGCGATTTGCCAAATGGATTTCCCTTTTTTATTGAGTTCTATTTGAACTTGAATGCGATCGGATTGCAAAGATTGCGGGCTAGTCGATCTAGCATGATTCAGCCTCTGAGCTAGATGGGCAATTAGATTAAGTTGATCCTCGATTGATAGGGTTTCAGCACTTTCGATGACTTCTGTTAATCTTGAGGACATGGATTTTCTCCGTTTTCAAAGTTTTAACAACATTTGGGTCGCACACTTAATATTATCCCGATCGCCAGGTACTTGGGTTAGAAGAATAGATCGCGCTATCCAGAAACTAACGATCGCCACGTCTAACTCTCTACGACTGCCCGCATATACATTGCAAGCCAAATTAAAAAGGAGCGATCGCCGCGATCAATCGCAATCTGGATCGATACCCAAAGCGCGTAAACGTTCTGCTAGCCTATTGGCCCGTTGCCTCTCCTGCTCAGCACGTTGCTGCTCTAGTTCAGCACGTTGCCGTTCTAGCTCAGCGCGTTGTCGTTCCAAGAGCATCTGCTCTTCCGATGCTTGCAACTGTTGCGCCAACTCCACAGATGACAAAAAACGCTGCCCATTGGGGCGATAAAGCACTAATTCTCTCCCCAATTCCCAATCAAACCGAATCCCTAACCTTGGGCTAACCCAACCCGACATCATAGAGATTTTCCCTAGACGCTCTCCCTGCCGTTGCCATCCTTCCAACTCAAAATCATCGGGGTCGTAAACGTAATATTCTTCGATGCCATATTGCTCGTAAAACTCTAGCTTCATCTCTAGCGAGTCCAAGCCACGTCGATCCTTATTGCTGGGCGATAGGATCTCAAAGGCAATCTGTGGTGCGATTTCTCCCTCTTGCCATTGCTTATACGAACCACGCCTACCCTTTGGTCTGCCAAACACTACCATCACATCAGGAGCGGCGCGATCGCGGCTGCCCTGTACGGGATACCAAAGC
>JANMRU010000325.1:0-2867 GCA_031388585.1 Pseudanabaena sp. SOY_30_concoct_251
GCAGGTAAGGCGCGGCGATCGACTTTGCCGTTCGGAGTCAGTGGCAGAGTATCAAGGAAGACAAACATCGATGGCAGCATGTACTCCGGTAGCTTTTCTTTGAGAAATTGCCGCAGGTCATTCACGGTAGGTGTTTGTTCCAAATCGCATACCAGATAGGCAACCAAGCGTTTGACGCCGGGTACATCTTCACGCGCAATTACTACTGCCAGAGAAATTTTCGGATGCTGGCTTAGCGCCGTTTCAATTTCACCCAGCTCGATACGGAATCCACGGATTTTCACCTGATTATCGATGCGACCGAGAAATTCGATATTCCCATCGGGGCGATAACGAACTAAATCTCCTGTTTTGTAAAGACGTTCTCCTATTTCCTGGCTGAAGGGATTGGGGATAAATTTCTCTGCGGTCAAATCAGGACGATTGAGGTAGCCCCTTGCCAAACTATCACCGCCAATATGCAGTTCCCCAGGCACACCGATGGGAACAGGTTGCTGATGCTGGTCAAGGATGTAAGTTTGCAAATTGGGGAGAGGACGACCTATAGGTACTTCGTCAATAGAAGGGGAGGTAATGGTGGGAATTCGATATAGTGTGGCACTAACTGTAGTTTCCGTAGGGCCGTAAGTATTAATCAGTTGTAAGCGATTGCTCTTTCCGCACTTGACCACATACTCTTGCCAGTTCCTAACTTGCTCTGGCATTACTTTTTCACCGCCAACGATCGTTAACCTTAAGGATTCTGGTAAAGTGACATCTCTATTTGCTAACTCAGATACTAACTGATGCCAGTAAGCAGTAGGTAAGTCCAATACAGATAGTTGCAAATCCTGGCAAGCTTGGAAAAATGTCTGCACTTCAGAGAGCATTTGATCGGGACGCAATACCAAAGTCGCACCAGAACACAAACATGGGTAAATCTCCTCAACCGCAGTATCAAAGTTGATCGAAGCAAACTGAAGTACGCGATCTCTTACGGTAATCTCATACTCTGAGATTGCTTTCTGTGTGAAGCGGCTTAAAGCTTGATGTTCGATCGCCACACCCTTGGGCTTGCCTGTAGAACCAGAAGTGTAGATGACATAGGCTAAATTTTCACCTGCATTCTTCCGATCTGGATTCTCCTGGCTATAAAGAGTAATTTTCTCCCAGTTTGAGTCAAGACAGATAACTTGAGCTTGATGTTCGAGTAGTTGGGGTGTCCACTTATCTTGGGTCAGTATCACTGGTATTTCAGCATCTGAAACCATATAAGTCAGACGTTCTGAGGGATAAGCTGGGTCAAGAGGTACATAGGCACCACCAGCTTTGAGAATGCCCAGCAGTCCCACAACCATGTCCAGAGAGCGTTCCACACAAATACCCACTAGGACTTCTGGCCCGACACCCAGTGCTTGCAGATAATGTCCAAGTTGATTAGCCCGAGAATTTAACTCCTGGTAAGTGAGGTGTCGATCTTCAAATACGATGGCGATCGCATCGGGAGTGCGCTCTACCTGTTGCTCGAATAGCTGATGGATGCACTGGTCGTGGGGATACTCTACCTGCGTATTGTTCCATTCCACCAGCAGTTGGAGACGTTCAGAGCTAGTCAAAAGAGGTAATTGAGCAATGGGTTGCTGTGCATGACCCACCATTCCATCTAACAGGGTTTGGTAGTGCCCCATCATTCGAGTAATAGTGGCAGCATCAAAGCGGCTCTGGTCATAACTGATATGCACTGACATCGGCTCGCCCAGAACCACAGCGATCGTCAGCGGATAGTTCGTTTGTTCAATCCCACGTACGTTTGAGACATCCAGACTACCTTTGCGCTGTTTCAAAGAGGTATCCATTGGATAGTTCTCAAATACAATAATGCTCTCAAACAGTGGCATCCCGCGCGTCACATCGCTCCAATTCTGAATATCTACCAGAGGCGTGTAGGCATACTGCTCTGACTCCACTTGCTGTGCTTGTAATCCCTTCAGCCAAGGCAATAATTGCGTGTCTCCCACCACTTGCACGCGCATAGGGAGGGTATTGATAAATAATCCCACGATCGCCTCCACACCTACTAAAGCAGGTGGGCGACCAGAGACCGTAGCACCAAACACTACATCAGAATCGCCGCTGTAGCGATTCAGCAACAGTGCCCAGGCTCCCTGCATCAGATTGTTAAGGGTCAGTTGGTTCTGGCGGGCAAAAGACTGAAGTGCATCCGTTGTTGCGGCACTCAACAAAATTTCATGTTCTCTGTAGCTAGAGGATGGCTGGAGATTGGCTGCACCACGTAAACTAACGCTGAAAGAACGCTCGACATTCAAGGGAGTGGGTGCGATAAAACCTTTCAGTTTTTGCTGCCAGTATGTCTGGGCTTTACCCATGTCCTGCTGCTGGAGCCAGGCTATGTATTCGCGGTAAGCTACCGTTGGCTGGCGCAAGAGATTGGTTCCCGCACAGAAGGCATCATATCCATCAAAAACTTCCTTGAGTACCAGCGGTAACGACCAGCCATCCAACAGTAAGTGGTGATAGCTCCAAAGAAACTGGTAGGTTTCGTTACTCAGTTGGATCAGATGCAAGCGCATCAAGGGAGCTTGCGCGAGATCAAATCCTTGCTTTTGTTCCGACTCTAGTAAAACTTCTAATTGCTGGCGTTGAATTTCCTCTGAGTGAGAACGCCAGTCTTGCAAATGTAATGGCGGATTTGCTCGACTATATACCAGTTGCAGGGGTTGTTCTTGCTGCCAGTGGAACGCCGTACGAAAGGTGACATGGCGATCGACAACTTGTTGCCACGCCTGCTCGAATGCCACCACGTCCAGATTCCCTCGTAACGTGCAATTAAATAGCTCCACATACACGCCGGACTCTGGAGCATACAA
>JANMRU010000334.1:0-5716 GCA_031388585.1 Pseudanabaena sp. SOY_30_concoct_251
TTCTCGGACCTTCATATCACGAGGCTTTCCAGTGTGGCGACGCAGATCTCTCTTGATCTTCGTCAAGACCTTGGAAGGTGCCACATTACTAATGACAGCGTCATATCCAGTCAGAATACTGTCATCGTTGTAGTGACCGGAGACATCAGTGATTCTAACTGCGCGTCCAGCTGCAGCTTGCTGTGCAGCCGTCTCACCGTTAGCAGCGCTAGTTGCTTCTGCAGCGAGAGCAGTTTGCTCACGCATGAGTTGGCCATGAGCGTCAACTCGCGTTTCAAATGAAGTAAGAGCCGTTCCTCGAAGTAGTTCCTTGAGGATCTGGATCTTGTTGACGGCATTAGCAATCGCCATGCCTGTAATAATGCGTTGCGCATCCTTACGCCATTTGATAGTCGTACGAAGCGACTCAGTGCCTTGCAATACGCGAATGGCACTTTTGTACTTGGCCGATGTATTGTCAGTGGGATCACTGTACAAATCGAAAGTACGTAGGTTCTCCTTCGACGCAGGGACTTCTCCCTCATCGTCGATCAATGGAAGAACTGGTTTGGGTTTTCCCGAATCATAATCCTTAGGTAGGTGGATCTTCATCGTTCAACGTTGAGAAAAAAAATTGCCAAAGCGATTTTCGTGGTTTGTTAACAAAATGCACTACGCTAAAAGTAGGGCTTTGAAAATGAATGTAAAATGAAATTATAAGATTAGTTTGTATCTAAAAGTGAAATAGATTTGAGAGAGGTTCGAGCAAATCTATGACCTACTTCCTCTCGACCTTGTACTAAGGTTAACAGCAATCGACGTAGCTCTACGAGCGTTCACGTTGATTGTATACTGTAAGGTTTGGGATTCAAGTTAGTTGAATACCAAGTGCACGTATACAGACGTAGAAGTGCATCCGCGTTAATAGCCCTCGGCTAACGCTTTATAACTGCCGGAACAGAATGCTGGGTTGTACGCAAGGGAGTGCGACATATCCAGTCATCTTCGAATGTCATGTTCGAGGATATTCCAGTGACGTGTAATCATCTGGTTATGAGCTCGTGAATAGATCCATTCAGGATTCAACTCAAGTCCCGTCTGGGGTTGAGTCACGAGTGAGAGAGCCGTGTGTATTGCATTCGCCCCCATGAGAATAGGTACGAGCAAACGACTTGGCAGAATTGGAACTGAGGTAAGTGCGGACACTCGCTCAAGAGCATTTTATTGTAGTATGTGGATCCATGTCATGGAATCCGAATACTAGCGTACAAAGGTGATCAGGCTTTGTATGGCGTTATTTGCCGGACGTTCCACGTCTGAAAGACAACTCCACCAGCGGGGGTGTTCTGCGTGAGTTTGACAGTACCATTGTCATAAACATGGTTAATACTGTACGGTCCCTTATATCGGTCAGCACCGTGCTTCCGATTGGGCTCTTGGAGTACCATTACTTGGTCTCCTACCTGGTATTCGTGAGGAATACGTTTGGTATTTTCCCTTTTGTTATTTTGGAGGATTAGCTTCTGCTTACGATCCTTAATATATTGCCAGTTAGCTTCAAAGTTTACATTGAGCATGGCATCGCGACCAAACACTAGTTGTGAAGGTGTAGCGCGATTCGTGGTGTGCACAGTAGCACGCATGGCGAATCCGAGAGCACTCAGGATTCCACTCCACGATTCGAAAACAAGGTCTCGCTTGTCTCGAATTTGATTGGTACGAATCATATTGTGAATCGTCTGGTGCGCGCGTTCAACCATAGCGTTCGCTTGAGGGTTGCGCGTGGTGATGGGCTTGCGTGTGATACCGTAGTCATCACGAAGCATTGCTTTTACTTCACCCATGAATTCTCTACCGCGGTCCATGATTACTTCAGTAGGCCAGGGGTAGCGAGATAGCCACGTTGTTTCAAACGCGTTGGCTACTGTCTCTGATCGTTTATCAGGGACTTGTACGATCTCGAACCATCCAGTGGCGGGATCGATCATGGTGAGGCATTGGAGCGTAGTCTCAAATTTGCCTTTACCAATAGTGTATGGCCCGATTAGGTCGATACACACTTGTTTCCAAGGGATGACCTCGGCTTCCTTTGAAGGTAGATTTCCGTACTTGCGTGTACGAACCTTCGTGAGTTGGCAGACTTGGCATCTACCGCATATATGCTGAATAGTTTTTCGCATATTTTTCCAGTAGTAGTGCTGGCCAATGGTGAGCTCAGTGCGAGTTTCACCGGGGTGCATGAGGGTGTCGTGATACCATTGCGCCAGCCGTTGCTGCATGGACGTAGGTACGACAATTTTCCCTTCACGAGTGATAAGATCATACTTCTTATCACCATGTTCGTGCGTATCTCGTTTGTAGAGATCGCTCTTTGCAAAGTCGTCAAGTAGACTTGCGTCCTTGTTTTGTTCATGCGCGATCTGCGCGTAGGACATTGGAAAGTCTTCAGGGAAGTCTTCCGGTTCAGCAGCTAGACATTCTGCGTAATCATTGTCTGTGATTGGTTCGACGTCGGGCGTCATTTCCAATCGACTTAGGGCATCTGCCACTATATTGTTTTCACCCTTGATGTAATTTAATTCGGGGCCATACTCTTCTAGTATGAGCCTCCACCTCATAACACGTTCTGTGTTGAAGTTTTTACACACCAGATTCTTGTGGTCCGTATGTACGATAACACGGTGACCAAGGAGAATCGTCCGAAACTCCTTAAGAGTCTCTACGATACTGAGAAGTTCTCTTTCAGTAGTCGTGTAGCGTGTCTGCGCAGGATTGAGCTTCCTGCTATAGAACGCTATCGGTTTCCCTTCTTGAGAGATAACCGCCCCCAACTGATAATGACTAGCATCCGTGTGAATTACGAATGGCTTAGTAAAGTCAGGGTAGGCCAACATCACTTCGCGTGAAATGATATTTTTGATGTTGCGAAATGCTTCCGCGTGTTCCTTTTCCCATTTCCATTTGGCAGACTTAGATGTAAGCGCGGCCAATGGAGCGAGTACATGTGATCGTCTAATCCACATGTCACGATAGTAGTTAACGACGCCAATAAAGCTTCGCAACTCCTTTTTGGTTTTAGGTTCAGCGATGCGCTGAATCGCTTCAATCTTCTTAGGCATTGGTTTGATACCGTCCCTGGTAATCCAATATCCTAAGTACTCCAGCTCCCCACGAGCGAAGTATGATTTGGTGACGTTGACTTTCAGTCCTGCCTCCCGTAGCTTTTGAAATATATTCCGTAATTTATCAAGGTGATCTTGATAGTTGGACTTAGTAAGAATTAGGAGATCGTCTATGTAGGCACGAACGTAGTCGATATCATCAAACAATTCCATCATCTTTTCTTGGAACACATCAGGGCCGTTACACAGTCCCTGAGGAAGTCTCTGATATTCAAACTTACCAAAAGGTAGAATGATAGTGCAGAGTTTGCGTGAATCTGGATCTAGTCTTACATGATAGTATCCCATGTTAAGGTCCAGAGCAGTCGCATACTGAAATCCGTCTAGATTCAGCATCATCTCTTGTATATTAGGAATAGGGTACGGCGTACGCACTATCCTTGAATTTAGTTGCCTAAAGTCAGATATGAATCTAACCTTGCCATCCTTTTTAGGAATGATGAATGTTGGTGCTGCCCATTCAGAGCGATTGACTCGTTTGAGTACTCCTACTTTGCATAGACGTTCGACCTCTTTCTTGAGAGTCTCCATATGTACTCGGGGTACTGGAAAAGCCTTAGCATGATAGGGTTTTACATCAGGTTTTAATTCGATATGGTAGTCAGGTTGAGTCCATCGACCCAATGTACCATCAAAGAGATCTTCGAATTCTCTTAGTACTACCTCTAACTCTTTCTGTTCGTCAGGCGTCAGATGAGTTTGGTCTTCAGCGACTTTTCTTAAGTCAGCTATTGCATAGTCGTTATCGAGGATAGTCTTCGTTCGCTCGATAGAATTCTTGATTGACTCTGGGTCATCAATGTGATATGTCTCTGCGAGATTATCATTTGCCATGTCTTTGAACGGCATTTCGGAATTATCCCACTGTATAGTGTGGTCAGAGAATCGAATGTCGATCCCTAAATCTTCCATCATTTCTCTCCCAATGATCATGTCATACGCCCCCATGGACTTAGTGACGTGGAAGTCCCACTCGATCATTCTGTTATCATGTAACTCGGGAATAGTAAATTGTGTTTTACAGGTAGACGTAGTCTTTAATGTACCTGCTGGTGTAGACCATGTGGTGCCTCTTTTGAGTGTACGTAACTTCAATTTCTTAGAGTGCTTCTCCAGAATGAGGTTTGAAGTAGCTCCGCTATCTAGTAGAGCAACCAATGTAATTGGTTTTGGAGTTCCACGTCGTGCATTAAATCTTACAAACACGACTGGTCTTAAATCCGTAGTCTTGCGACGTTTTGGAGTTTGAGATTGGCCTCGAACGAGTTTAGTTATTGAGAATATGTCCTTACTGTTGAAGTACTTCTCGTCAATACATTCATCTAAAGATTGTGGGTTCATTAAGTCCTCGGACTCTATTGAACTTAACGAATCATTAGAACTGTCACTGTCCAGTGCATGCAGTTCATGTATTTTACGAATGTGAGAATCAGTGATAGGTTCCAACCAATTCTTTGCTAAATTATTATTTGCTACGGACTCATCTGAGTCGTATGTAAAAATCTCGTTCTGACCTGATCCTCAGACGCTAAATTCGTCGTCAATGTCGCCAGACGCCTTTAGGCTCTGCTTGAGGTCTTCGATATTGAATTCATTCATATCGAGGGCATTGAGTTCCTTCTCAATGGCATGTAGCTCTGCTTCATCACTAGAGCTATCGTCAGACTTACGTTTCTTGTCAGAAGTCAAGGAATTGACTTCCTTAGTAAGCTTTTTGATCTTCTTAGTCATAGCGTTAAGCTCCTTCTTGGACTTGTTTTTGTTGTCCTCAGCTTTCTTAGTCCAGGTCTTGTTACCGTAAGGTTTCTTGTTACCGTCGGACTTGTAGTTAGAAGATTTCATCTTCTTAACTTGAGCTAGCATAGACTTGCATTCGTCAGTCGTGTGTGACCCTTTGCCATGGAGTGCGCAGTACTTCTGGCCGCCCCCATTACCTGTCTTAGCAAGCTTCTTCGTCTTGCCGTTTCCCTTGGAGGGATTATCATCAGGAACATTTTCCTCGGCAGTCTCGATATTTTCGAGAGCCTTAACGAATGCCCCAATGGTCATTACGTCAGGGTCGTTTCCTTGACGATCCATTTCGCGCATCCAACTCTTTGGAACCGCATTGACTATGATGTCAATTATCTCGTCATCCTGAAGAGGTTGTGGTGCTCGTCCTCCCTGATGAGGTAGGTAAGGAATTTCCTCCCTGTTGATATGAAGAAGGCGCACGAGGAATTCTCGGACCTTCATATCACGAGGCTTTCGAGTGTGGCGACGTAGATCCCTCTTGATCTTCGTCAAGACCTTGGAAGGTGCCACATTACTAACGACAGCGTCATATCCAGTTAGAATACTGTCATCGGTGTAGTGACCGGAGATATCAGTGATCCTGACTCCGCGTCCAGCTGCAGCTTGCTGTGCAGCCGTCTCACCGTTAGCAGCGCTAGCTGCTTCTGCAGCGAGAGCAGTTTGCTCACGCATGAGTTGACCATGAGCGTCAACTCGCATTTCAAATGAAGTAAGAGCCGTTCCTCGAAGTAGTTCCTTGAGGATTTGGATCTTGTTGACGG
>JANMRU010000094.1:0-13177 GCA_031388585.1 Pseudanabaena sp. SOY_30_concoct_251
ACGTGGGCATAGTGGCGGCTGGCAGTTTGGTATTCCACGTGAGCAGTGTTGATGGTAATACCACGCGCTTTCTCTTCGGGAGCCGCGTCAATGTCGGCATATTTCTTAGCAGCAGCTTGCCCGATCGCTGCTAGGGTCATCGTAATTGCAGCAGTCAGCGTGGTTTTACCATGGTCAACGTGACCGATCGTACCAATATTGACGTGGGGTTTATTCCGTTCAAACTTTGCGCGTGCCATTTAACTTATATTCCTTATCCTGATTAATTCCTTCAATCTTTACTTTTGCTTTTCGCAATGATGGTTTCAGCCACATTGCGTGGTACCTCTTCGTAGTGGCTAAACTCCATAGAGAATATACCTCTACCTTGGGTTTTAGAGCGAATGTCAGTCGCATAGCCAAACATCTGAGCCAGAGGGACTTTTGATGCAATTTTGGCTAAGCCCTGTTCGGTGCTCTGTCCCTCAATCTGACCGCGTCGGGAATTGAGATCCCCAATCACAGAGCCGAGGTAGTCCTCCGGTACTTCTACTTCAACCTTCATCATCGGTTCAAGCAAAACTGGACCAGCTTTCATCACAGCTTCCTTGATTGCCATTGAGCCGGCAATCTTGAAAGCCATTTCTGATGAGTCAACATCGTGGTACGAACCGTCAACCAAGGTAGCTTTCAGGTCGATCACGGGATAACCCGCCATAATACCAGACTCACAAGCCTCTTTCATGCCCTGCTCGGCAGGATTGATGTATTCCTTGGGCACAGAACCACCGACAATCTTGGAGACAAACTCAAAACCAGTACCAGGTTCGGTGGGTTCTAGTTCAATCACAACGTGACCGTACTGCCCTTTACCGCCACTTTGGCGGATAAACTTACCTTCGGCGCGGACTGGTTTGCGAATAGTCTCGCGATAGGCCACTTGTGGTGCGCCCACATTGGCTTCCACCTTGAATTCGCGCAACATGCGATCAACCAGAATCTCCAGGTGCAATTCACCCATTCCGGAAATCACTGTTTGATTAGTTTCAGGATCGACCATGACGCGGAAGGTCGGATCTTCCTCTGATAAAGACTGGAGAGCTTTGGAGAGCTTCTCCATATCCTGCTTAGTTTTGGGTTCTACAGCTACAGAGATCACGGGTTCGGGAATAAACAGGGACTCCAAAACAATTGGATTGTTGTCATCGCTCAAAGTATCGCCAGTGAACGTATCCTTCATGCCGAGGACTGCGCCCAAATCGCCCGCACGCATCTCGTCTACCTCAATGCGATCGTCAGCTTTCAGGATAATCAGGCGTGAAATGCGCTCTTTTTTATCTTTCGACGAGTTCAGGACATAGGAACCTTTTTTGAGGACACCCGAGTAAACACGAATAAATGTCAGACGACCGTAAGGATCTGCCATGATTTTAAAAGCAAGAGCTGACATTGGTGCGTCATCATTTGCTTCGCGTACATCGGTAGTGCCATCGGGGAGAATCCCCTGAATAGCGGGAACCTCAAGCGGTGATGGCAAATAATCAATTACTGCATCTAGTAAGAGTTGGATGCCTTTATTCTTGAATGCGGAACCACAGGTAACAGGTACGATCGCACCGCTAATTGTGCCTGTACGCAGTCCTTTTCTGATCTCTGCCTCAGTTAGCTCTATGCCTTCTAAGTACTTTTCAGTCAAAGCGTCATCGGTTTCGGCAACAGATTCGATTAATTTGGTGCGAAATTCATTGGCTTCCTTGAGGACATCCTCTGGAATATCGCTTTCCTCAATGTCGGTGCCTAGGTCGTTGGTATAGGTGTAAGCCCGCATCTTCACCAGGTCAACAATCCCTCTCAGCTTGTCTTCACTGCCGATCGGAATTTGGATAGGTACGGCATTAGCCCGCAGGCGATCACGAATTTGTGCGTACACCTTGTAGAAGTTAGCGCCTGTGCGGTCCATCTTGTTAACGAAGACGATGCGAGGTACTTTGTAGCGTTCTGCTTGCCGCCAGACAGTTTCTGACTGCGGTTGGACACCGCCCACGGAGCAGAATACTGCTATAACTCCATCCAACACGCGCATGGAACGTTCCACCTCAATGGTGAAATCTACGTGCCCAGGCGTATCAATAATGTTGATCTTGTGATCTTTCCAACTGGTAGTGATTGCAGCAGCTGTGATCGTGATACCACGTTCTCTTTCTTGCTCCATCCAGTCTGTTACTGCTGTACCTTCGTGCACTTCACCAATTTTGTGCACCACACCAGAATAAAACAAGATACGCTCGGTCGCTGTGGTCTTGCCAGCGTCAATATGCGCGGCAATTCCAATGTTGCGTACTTTTTCTAGGGCTATGGTTCGTGCCACGACTCTTTTTCCTCGTAAATTCCAGGAATGTAAATTTTGTATTAAGAATAATATAGCTTTTCCGATCCATCCTTTGCCAGTAACTATTACGGCTCAGGTTGAGATTAGATGCTATAAATGCTGCAAAGGTGCGGCAGGAGAGAATGCCTAGTAACGGTAATGCGCGAATGCTTTGTTAGCTTCCGCCATTCTGTGAGTCTCTTCTCGCTTACGCACAGTACTACCTGTTTCGTTCGCTGCATCCATGACTTCATTCGCTAGTTTGCTAGCCATGCTGCGACCGGGACGCGAGCGGGAGTACTGGACTAACCAACGTAATGCTAGGGCAACACCGCGATCGGTGCGGACTTCCATGGGCACCTGGTAGGTGGCACCACCGACGCGTCTAGCCTTTACCTCTACAAGGGGAGTGGCATTCCTGATCGCGCGATCAAAGATTTCGATCGCGGGACTACCTGTGCGTTCGGCGACGGTTTCAAAAGCCTCATAGACGATGCGAGAAGCAAGCGAAAGCTTGCCGCTTTTCATGAGGCGCTTAATCAGCATGTTAACTAAACGGCTGTTATATACAGCGTCAGGTGGAGTAACACGCTTGGCGGCTTTGGTACGACGTGACATCTTAGATACTTAGGATTGTGAGGGATATTTCAATATTTAATCGGAATTTTGGCTTGTGCATTGTTAGGGCACGGTTACTTGCGACGCGCTATGGTGAATAGCCGCGACAGGTAAAACTATTTCTTCTTGCCAGTAGTAGCAGCGGCTTGACCTGGCTTAGGACGCTTGGCTCCATACTTTGAACGGCCTTGCTTGCGGTCCTTAACGCCTGCGGTATCGAGCGTGCCACGGATGATGTGATATCTCACACCAGGAAGGTCTTTGACACGACCACCACGAATCATAACCACAGAGTGCTCTTGCAGATTATGCCCAATACCAGGGATATAGGCTGTCACCTCAAATCCAGAAGTCAAGCGTACGCGTGCGACCTTACGCAGTGCGGAGTTTGGTTTCTTTGGCGTTGTGGTGTAGACGCGAGTACATACGCCCCGACGTTGTGGACAGCTCTTTAGAGCTGGGGACTTGGTTTTTTGAGTTGCCTTTTGACGCTCACTTCGAATGAGCTGCTGGATAGTGGGCATAAATTCTTTAGTGTGCTTGCGATCTTACATTTTAAGTCAACAGCACACCATTGTAGCAAAATTAACTAAATTGCGTCAAATTTAGTTTGTCGGTTTGCAATTGATGTCCTGGCACTAAAGAGTTTCACAATTAATTGTCGGTAGAGGCTAAGACAACCTGAGCAAAATCAGTAGGGGTATTGCAGTTAAAAAGCATATGCGAATTAGTATGGGGGATTTCGGCAATCGGGATTTGGGTTAGCCATCGTTGGAATGACTTCCCCCCGCTAGCAATAAATTTCTGGAGATTGGACAGGCAATCACTGCGATAAAACCCACATAGGGGTTCCCACTGCTTGTTATTGTCTGTGTTACTGGCGATCGCGGCATGTTTAGGTAGATAAGCTAACACTGGACTTGGCAAACAGGACAGTTGTGAGATCCAAGTCTGCATTACACCAGATTTGAGATGAGGCAGATCGCAGGCAAGTAGTAGTACCCAAAATCGGTTTGGTGCGGCTAGGTTGACGGCGAAGGCCAAACTGTCGCGAAAGCTGATTAGCGGGCCTTGCGGATTAATTTCTTGAATAAATTGGCACTTAGTGGCGATTGGCAGGTGCTCATACTTCTGCGGCCAAGCTGTGACGATGTAGACGCGATCGCTGCACGACAAAGCGACTTCGCCTACTTTTTGCAATAAGGGTTTGCCTTCGATCTCAAGCAAGGCTTTGTCTTGCCCCATACGAGAGCTTTGCCCACCCGCAAGCACGATTGTGCACAAGTTGTGATGCCAGCTTTGCTTCAAGCCGTGATGCAGGTGAGACAATGCCATAGGAATTGGGATCGCTTCTAGCTACTATTTGGTGGGGCCTAAACCAACCGCGCCAGCATAAACTGCTTGACTGCCCAGCTCAGCTTCAATGCGGAGTAGGCGATTGTATTTTGCCACCCGTTCGCTACGGCAAAGCGAGCCCGTTTTAATTTGTCCCGCCCTTGTCGCAACGGCAAGATCGGCAATCGTGGTGTCTTCTGTTTCCCCAGAGCGATGGCTGATCACAGAACGATAACTATTTTTATCTGCCGTGGCGATCGCTTCTAGGGTCTCCGTGAGGCTGCCAATTTGATTGAGCTTGATCAAGATGGCATTGGCACATCCTTCACGAATGCCTCGACTCAGGCGATCTTTGTTCGTGACGAATAGATCGTCCCCCACCAACTGAGTTTTAGTGAGCTGTGCGGTCATACTTTGCCAACTTGCCCAGTCTTCCTCTTGCAGACCGTCTTCGATCGACACGATTGGGTACTTAGCAATCATCTGCTCGTAATATGCGATCGTGGCTGCGGCAGTGTGCACTTTGCCATCGAAGGTATAGTCACCGTTTTTGAATAGCTCGTTGGATGCGACATCCAACGCTAGGTGAATATCTTTGCCTGGGGTATAGCCGGCAAGAGCGATCGCATCGACTAGTAGTTCTAGTGCAGCTTGGTTGGACTCCAAATTTGGCGCAAAGCCACCTTCATCTCCAACGCTGGTGGCTAATCCTTTGTCATGCAATACAGATTGCAGGGCGGCGAACACTTCAACTCCATAACGCAAAGCTTCCTTAAAGCTAGGCGCGCCACTGGGTACGATCATAAATTCCTGAATATCGACGTTGTTGTCAGCATGGGCACCCCCATTCAGAACATTCATGAGTGGAACAGGCAGGAGATTGGACATCGGCCCACCAAGATAACGATAGAGGGGGAGTCCGACCGCAGCGGCGGCAGCTCTGGCAGTGGCTAAAGAAACGGCTAAAATGGCGTTTGCACCCAGATTGGATTTGTTCGGCGAACCGTCGCGATGGATCATGGCGCGATCGATCGCTTCCTGGTTGAGCGCGTCGAGACCCACTAATTCGGGCAGGATTTTCTCTGTAACGTTGCGTACTGCCTTGAGCACACCTTTGCCGCCATAGCGTTTTTTGTCGTCGTCACGCAGCTCGTGAGCTTCAAAGCTACCTGTCGAAGCACCGCTGGGAACTTGCGCTAAGCCTATAGCTCCCCCTACAAGTTGTACCTCTGCTTCGATTGTGGGCCGCCCCCTAGAATCGAGAATTTCCTGCGCCTTAATGGACGCGATCGCACTAAATTTACTCACCTCGGCTTTCCCTTTTACGAAATTATGCCTCTACCTAGGTTCAGATCTTAAGTTATATAACTTGTTAGTTGTTTATACTTAACCTTTGGTTTATACAGTTTTTTCTGGAAAACCATCGCATTTACCAGGAAAGTTTGGGAGAATAGGTATAGGAAGCTTTTTGACAAGACCAGAGGAGACACCATAACCTATGAAAGCCACAATTAATCGGCCGATTATGCAGCATTGGGGAATTGCTGCCACAGCAGTGCTTTTGACTGGTATGAGTATTTGTGCGGCACCTGCGATCGCCGATCCGCCGAAGCAAAATGCTCTCGCTAAAGCAATGCAAGAACTTAAGCTTACAGATCAGCGTTGGATCGAGGTTCGACTTGGTTCACAGCGTTTAGTTGCCTGGGAGGGCAAGCGCCCTGTCTATGCCATCGTTATTTCAACTGGCAAGCCAGCTTATCCTACCCCAGTAGGGACATTTAAGATTCAGTCCAAGCTGCCAATCGCGAGAATGCAGGGCGACGACTATGATGTACCAGATGTCCCAAATACGATGTACTACTCAGGTAGCTATGCAATTCATGGGGCATATTGGCATCGTAATTTTGGTACGCCCGTCAGCCATGGCTGTACGAATGTGGCACCGAATCATGCTAAATGGTTGTTTGAATGGGCTTCGATTGGTACACCTATAGTTGTTCATGATGGCAAAACGGCTATCAGTGCTCCAGCTGTAAAGCCATTAGACTCAACACCAAGTAAGACCCCTGAAAAACGTCCAGAGCCGACAGAACAAAATAAAGAAGAACCACTAGCAACCGAGTACTGGTAAATTAGCTAGGCTTGTTCTGGTGTGCTGTCGAGAATTTTTTGATGGGTTGAAAATCCCCAAAAAATACACCTCAAAAGTAACTTCCTGTCTTCGGTCTACCCGTCAACTAAAAATTGACAGACTACTAGTTAATAACGAACGATTCAACCTATGTTTGCCCAATTTCGCGCCCAATATCCCCAGGGCAGTATCAAAACCGAGATGTTACCTAAGGTTGATGGTTTACACGTCTTTCGGGTAACGCTTGAACATAGTGGCGCAGTGCTGAGTACTGCCACGGCGGCTGATACAGACATTGAGGTGACTGAAGATCGCGCGGTGAAGCGGGCGTTAATGATGGCAGGTGTTTCTTTTGATGATAATTACGGCATGAAAGCAACGCTGATGCCACAACAGTCTGCAAATAGTCTGGCATCTGGTGGGATGTCCAGGAAAAATGCCGAGGCTTTGCCTGCTTCAACCCAGGCGACGATGCACTTTGACGAGCAACTCGATCTAGTTGAACTTGGCTCCAAAACCTATCAGAGTAATAATTATGAGTCCGAGCATACTTATTATGAAGAGCCAGAATATGGGCCATCGGAAACATCGTCATTACCTAAATCCCCGTCAAAATCAGTTGTGCCGACAGTACCTGTAAAATCCCCGATAACATCACAATCTGTATCAACTGATTTTTCTGATAGTCCGATAGATTTATCTGATCCGATCGCACAGATTGATGTAGAAATGGAGCGCTTAGCATGGGATCGAAACAAGGGGCGTGGGTATTTGCAGGAAGCTTTCGATAAGCGATCGCGCCAGCAACTTACAGATCACGAACTAATCCAATTTTTAACCCACCTAAAATCATTGCCAACGCCCAATCAGCTTTAATTTGAACTAACAGATAGTCGTAATGATTAATGCGCTTCTAATTGGTGCTGATACGTATAATCTTCATTATTACTTTATGATAAAAAGCGCGATCTATTTGGAGGATTTAGCATGGTTTCAGTAGAACTAATCTCAACGCTGCAAAGGCTTAACCGTGAGGACAAGTTTCAGATCGTGCAAATCTTGATTTCGGAACTAGCCCAGCAAGAAACCGATTTGATTAAGCCCGATCAGGCTTATCCGGTATGGTCACCCTACGATGCATTTGAAGCAGCAGATACTATGCTGAGAGTGCTACAAGCTTCTAAAACTCAAAATCATGACTAAGGTTCGTTATCCCTTTGTTCCTATCGATCTCTCATTGGGCGAAGCCAGTTTCCGTCCATTGTTACCCATCAACTTAATCTACCAACAAAATACCGTCAAAACTTCTGGGCTGTTAGACACGGGAGCAAGTGTAAATGTTCTTCCTTATTCAGTTGGAATTGGGCTTGGATTTACATGGGAACAGCAAAAAACTTTGTTGAATTTGACTGGCAATTTGGCTCAGTATGAGGCGCGTGTAGTAATTGTTCGAGCCGCCGTTGGGCAGTTTGAACCAGTGCAACTTATATTTGCGTGGACACAGGCTAAAAATGTACCACTCATTTTAGGGCAAGTTAATTTCTTTATGGAGTTTGATGTTTGTTTTTATCGCTCGCACTTAGAGTTTGAGATTGACCTGAAATCAGCCGTTTCAGATTAAACTTATTGAATTTCTTATCTACGAAATATAAACAGATTGTACTAGCGGCGTGATTAATACTACATATAACTGGCAGAAGCGATCGCTCCCTGAAGGCACCACAGGATCTCAGGTTTGGGAAGCATTATTTGCCTCTGAGTCCACAACGGTTTTACTCGAAAGCCAAGCTGGTGTTTTATCTAAAATCTCACGCTATTCCATTGCGGCGGGTAAGCCTCGCCAAGTTTGGTTGCCACCTGTTGGTGAGATATTAACGTGCTTGCGCGAATTGATGGTACAAGCGAGTTCTATCGATTCTTGTCAACAAGTGATGACGGAAGAGGGCTGGGATGATTTGCCTTTTGTGGGAGGTTATTTGGGATGGCTGGGCTACGATTTGGCATGGGAAATCGAAAAGCTACCCTATCTTAAACCTGACACCTTACCTTTCCCAGTGGCATTTTGGTATGAGCCTGAAGATTTTGTGGTTATCGATCATCAAGAGCGTGTAGCCTGGTTAGCTACCAGCGATAGCACTCAATTGGAGTCTCTCGATCGAAGACTAACGCAAGCGCTGAATGTGGAAATGGGAGGAAACCAGAAGGAACGAGAAAGCATAGGAATTGGAGCATCCAATCTTAGCAATCGCCTTCATGAATCCACGGAAGTAATTTTCTCTCCTGATGCTGATATGTACTCAAGCATGGTGCTGCAAGCCCAGAAACATATCTATGCAGGCGATATCTTTCAGGCGAATTTATCCCTGCGATTTGGAGCCAAATGTTCTATTGATGGTTGGCAACTATACAAACAATTACAGCGAATTAATCCTTCCCCATTTGCCAGCTATTGGCGGACGCAATGGGGGGAAGTGATTAGTGCTTCACCTGAAAGGTTAGTGCAGTTGCGCGGCGATCGCGTGGAAACGCGCCCGATCGCTGGTACGCGACCCCGTGGCAAAGATCCGCAAGCCGACCTAGCACATGCAGCAGAATTACTAGCATGTGCAAAGGAGCAGGCCGAACATATCATGCTCGTAGATCTTGAACGTAACGATCTAGGGCGGGTATGTGAATGGGGTAGTGTGGATGTTGATGAGCTATTGGCGATCGAGCGCTACAGCCACGTCATGCACATTGTCAGTAATGTGATTGGTCAACTCAAAAGCGATCGCGATGCAATTGATTTGATTCAAGCAGTATTTCCTGGCGGCACGATTACTGGCTGCCCCAAGGTGCGCTGTATGGAAATTATTGAAGCCTTAGAACCGCATCGCCGCAGTTTATTTTATGGTTCCTGCGGCTATATTGACAGGCGCGGACATATGGATTTGAATATCCTGATTCGCACCCTATTGAAATGTGGCGATCACATTTGGGGACAAGTAGGGGCAGGTATCGTAGCCGATAGCTCGCCTGAAAAGGAATGGCAAGAGTCACTTCAAAAAGCGCAAGCTCAGCTTGATGCTTTAGAATTTGGCTAGATTATTCCTCTTCTTCCCAATTTTCTACTGCTAGTAAATCCCCGATCGGATCTTGCATGGTAAAGTCAAACTCCAGCATTTCCTTCTTCCAATGCTGCCATTCATCACCAAAAATGAGGGAAATTTGCCAGAGACTATCCGTGGGTTTAACCAGTTTCGAATCCACAAGCGATCGCACTTGTTTCTGGAACTTCACCATAGGGTGAGCAACCTGTGTCGTAATCATATATTTTTTTAATTTGTTAGTCTTAGTATTTAGCGTAATTATGTAGAGGGTTGAGGTGGTACGTATCTCAGTCACCAAACCGCTCATTTAAGTATTCAAATATGAATTTGTGGTATTACTTACCAGCAATCTAGTCAGCCCTGACTGCAACTATTTAAAGATTCTAACTTTTATAATAGATCTTTTGCCAGCAATTGATAATACATCTATTTATATAAATTGGCAAACTATCTTTTCATGTTTCAAACAACCCGTCGCCATCTAGCCATATGGTACACCACCGTAACTGCAGTCTTGCTTTTGTTATTCGCTAGTGGTTTCTACGTCTATGTACGGTTAACCTTGATCGATCGCATTGATGACACAATTACCCATGTCGCTGAGGTGCTGGAGCGATCTATCTTGAGAGATAATTCCCCCAATTTCAAAGATAGCTTTAGCGATCGCGCTGCCGATCTAGAACCCGATCGCATTGATATTGAGTGGTTTAATTCGGCAGGTGAACTACTGTGGACAACGATGCCAACTTTGCCAGTAGTGCCCTTGCCAAAGCAAAGTTTAGACCTGATGCAATCTACTTATCGCACGGTATATCTCACGCCCACCAACCCTTTACGCCAAATTACCGAACCGATCTTCGCTAGTAAAGAATTATTAGGTTTTCTGCGCATCAGTCACCCCTGGTTTGAAGTGACAAAGCCAATTCAACAGTTATTCCTCGATCTGACAGTTGGTACGACGATTATGGTGGTGGTAGTAGCATTGTGTGGTTGGTGGCTGTCTGGTATTGCCATGCAGCCCGTTCGCGACTCTTATCAACGCTTGAAGCAATTTACGGCTGACGCTTCCCACGAGTTGCGCAATCCGATCGCCGTGATTCAAACCAATGTCCAGGTTGCCCTGGCTGATAGCGATCCAGTCATGCAATATCAACAACTAGAGATTATTGAACGCTTAACACGCCGATTGGGAAGATTGCTTGACGATCTATTGTTTTTAGCTCGCCAGGACAGTGGAATTGCAAATTCACCGATGGAGACGTGCAATGTGTGTCAGGTTCTAGATCAGGTGGTAGAGGAGCAGAGGGTAATTGCGCAGACTAAGCAGATTGAGTTAGAAATATCCACTCGCGATATCAACTTACATGTGTTAGGAAACAGCGATCGCCTTGTCAGGTTATTTACAAACTTGGTTAGCAATGCTATCAGCTATACGCCAGCGGGTGGCAAGGTTAGCATCTCTTCTGCGATCGTGATGCCACAAAATCAAATTCAGGTGCAAGTACGCGATACGGGCATAGGGATACCAGAATCGGCACTACCGCATATTTTTGAGCGTTTCTATCGCCATCAGCCGCAGTCTACAAGTGGTTCGGGTTTGGGATTAGCGATCGCAAAAGCGATCGCCGAAAACTATCGCGGTCAAATCAAAGTTGAGAGTTCACCTGGCAGAGGCACAATTGTGGCTGTGACATTACCGCAAGCGATCGCTAAAACTAATTAAGCCTTAAGGAAATTAACTCAACCCACCATTATTTTTATCCTGCTAGAGTGATAATCAAAGTGGGTAGCTATCGCTCTTAAGCACATAATTTCAAAATAGTAGGTAAATCCCTAAGATGAAGGTTAAGCAACTCAAGATGAAGGCATTTCGGGGTATCCAAGACCTGACGCTAGAGTTTGACCAAAATCTGCCAACTGTATTGGTTGGTATCAACGGTGCAGGGAAGTCTAGCGTTCTTGATTGTCTTACTGTTTTGCTCTCTCACTTCATTGCTAAGCTTCGCGTTTCTATGAGTTACAACCATCTTAAAGGTGATACTGCAAAATACTTTACAGACCAAGATATAAATACTCTTTCTAAAGAGACGTATGCAGATGTTTCGGTAATCCTTGATGAACAAACATTCTTATGGTCAATCACTAAGCAAATAGGTCAAGCAAGTACACGCCCAAAAATACCAAGGGAACTTCAACTAGCTACTGACAATTTGTCTGACCCTCTCTATAGTGGCTTAGCACCTAAGCTAACGTTGATAGCATACTATCCAGTTAATCGGATAGTTATCGATATTCCTTTAGATGTTCCTGGGGAATACCTGCTTGAACATGCTGCACAAATGCATGCCTACGATTGGTCAGTTTCAAGTGAGAAAGTTGATTTTGTCGGATTTTTTAGGTGGTTTAGGCTTGTAGAAGATTTAGAAAACGAAACTAGACTAAATAGTAATCGTGACTATCGTGATAAACAGTTGCAATCTGTTAGACGTGCAATCACCTCTCTGATTCCTGAGTTTTCCAATCTTAGAGTCAAGCGATCGCCCTTGCGTATGACTGTCACCAAACAGGGACAAGAGCTAATTATTAATCAGCTTTCTGATGGGGAAAAATGCTTGTTGGCAATGGTGGGCGATCTGGCAAGAAGATTAGCGATCGCTAATCCAGGTCTAGATAACCCCCTGGAAGGCGAAGGTGTGGTTTTAATTGATGAGATAGAGCTACACTTACATCCCAAATGGCAACGCGCGATCGTTCCTGCTTTAACTAGGACATTCCCTAACTGTCAGTTTATTGTGACAACACACTCGCCACAAGTTTTAAGTGAAGTACAACCCAATAGTATCTATATCCTAGAGTCCACAGATCGAGGGGTTGTGGCTAAGCGTCCCACCAGCTCCTATGGCAGAGATAGTAATCAGATTTTAGAAGACCTTATGGATGTCCCCGAACGCCCAGAATTTTTTAAAGAGCAGTTACTGGAAATATTTCGGCTTATTGATGCAGGCGATCTTGAGGGCGCTAAACAACTGCGACAGCAAATTGCGGGAGAAATTGGTGCAGATGAGCCAGAACTCGTTAAAGCAAGCACCTCTATTCGCCGCAGGGAGATCCTGAACAAGTGAGGTATATCCAGAAGGCAAGTGAACCAGCAAGCTTTACCGAATGGAAGCGACAAGAAAATAAAGATTGGCAACCTAACTGGGATAACTTCGGCAACCCTCAAAAAACTAATCTAAAGGACGCTTTGCTCAAAGAACAAGGACATATATGCTGTTACTGCGAAAGTCGAATTAGCCCAAAAATCAGTCATATCGAGCATTTCAAGCCCAGAAGCAAATACTCAAAATTATCTTTAGAGTACGCAAACTTAATTACTTCCTGTCAAGGAGAAGCTGAAGATCCTCCACCCAAACCTTCGCATTGCGGACAAATCAAAGGAGCCTGGTATGACTCACATCTCTTGGTTTCACCCTTAGAGCCAACCTGCACTGATTTCTTTAGATTTACTGAAGCTGGAGAAATTTTGCCAACACACGATCTCAGTAAGGTAACTGCTGTAAGCACAACCATTGAAAACCTAGGTCTAAATATTGATAAGTTGAAGAGGTTGCGTAAAAGCGCTATTGAGGGTGTCCTAGATGACGAGTTTGATGAACT
>JANMRU010000096.1:0-22750 GCA_031388585.1 Pseudanabaena sp. SOY_30_concoct_251
GGATAATTCCTCGTATAGCGTGGTGGTAGCTAAATAGCTCTATCCCGCTATTTTTCTTGGCGTGAAAAAAAGGTTTTGAGGATAACGCACTATTTACAGCAGTTTTCGATCGAGTCCACCACAAAAAGCTGGTCGCAGGGGCGCAGCCCCCGCATGGGTTTTAACGATCTAAATGATCTATCTGTGGTGGTTTTGGTTGCAGTTTGTTGTAATTTGCGATCGCTATAACCTTAATTACAAAGTGGAGAAAAATCATTTTCTCGCATTCAGTAATCGTGCCTAAAACTACGAATCGCTTAGTATTGCGCATTAACCGCCACTTCTGTAGCTTTTGATACCTTTGACATGGCAATAAGGCTCTGCTAGTCTTACTAAAAGGTTGGAGCAGGTAAGTCGTGGAGATTCAGATTGGTCGAGGTAAGTTGGCAAGAAGAGCCTACGGTATTGATGAAATTGCCCTAGTGCCTGGACGCGGTACGTTGGATCCGACTCTAGCCGATACACAGTGGGAAATCGGCGGTATCAAGCGAGAGATCCCGATTATTGCTAGCGCCATGGATGGAGTTATCGATGTCGGAATGGCGGTCAAGGTTTCGCAGTTAGGAGCCTTAGCAGTAATCAATCTAGATGGTATTCAGACACGCTATGCTGACCCATCCACCGTGCTGGATAAAATTACTTCGGTGGGGCCGACCGAGTTTGTTGCACTGATGCAAGAACTTTATAGCGAGCCAGTCAAGCCAGAGCTAATTCAGCAGAGAATTCGCGAAATTAAAGAGCAGGGCGGTATTGCCTGCGCTAGTTCTACGCCAGCCAATGCCGAGAAGTATGGCGTACTGGCAGCGCAGGCGGGTTGCGACTTGTTTTTTGTACAATCCACAGTTGTTTCTACTACCCACCTATCTCCTGAAAATCAGATTACGCTTGACCTAGAGGACTTCTGTCAGCGTATGCCTATTCCCGTGCTCTTGGGTAATTGCGTTACCTATGAGGTGACGATGGAACTGCTCAAAGCTGGGGCAGCAGGAGTGTTAGTCGGAATTGGCCCTGGCGCAGCCTGCACATCTAGAGGGGTATTGGGTGTAGGTGTACCTCAAGCCACCGCGATCGCAGATTGTTCTGCGGCTAGAGACGATTACTACGACCAAACTGGACGCTATATTCCGATTATTGCGGATGGCGGCTTGATTACAGGCGGCGATATTTGCAAATCGATTGCCTGCGGAGCCGACGGTGTGATGATTGGTTCTCCCTTGGCGCGCGCCAAGGAAGCTCCAGGCAGAGGTTTCCACTGGGGTATGGCGACTCCAAGTCCAGTATTGCCTCGAGGTACACGCATTCGCGTTGGGACAACTGGAACAATTGAGCAAATTCTGCGCGGGCCGGCTGGCTTAGATGACGGCACACATAACTTACTTGGCGCTTTAAAGACCAGCATGGGAACACTTGGAGCTAAGAATATTAAAGAAATGCAGCAGGTAGAGGTGATTATTGCACCCTCACTCCTGACTGAGGGCAAGGTTTACCAGAAGGCTCAACAGCTTGGTATGGGTAAGTAGGTTAAAATAGCCGTAAGAGCATAATTAGGGAGCAAGTAGAAATAGTGCCTCAGGCAAAACATCTGCTGATTGCCTCAACTAGAGCATATAGTGGTAAATCAGCGACAATTCTAGGTCTAGCCATACATCTTCAGACTCTTGGTTTCAAGATTGGCTACGGCAAACCTTTGGGAACATTTACCACGCAAACCCTACCTGAAACCTCACTGGGGGCGGATGCTGATGTTGAATTTATCACGCAAACACTGAAATTACCTGAGGCACTGGTTCAACCAAGTTTGCTCAACCTGGATCGGGCTACGCTAAAGCGGCGACTGACACTGGAAGATAGCACAGACTACCAAGCAGCTTTTAAGCAGCAGTACCAGAACACAGAAGGGGATTTGGTATTTATCGAAGCTCCAGCCAACACCGCAGAAGGAGCAATGTTTGGTCTATCTTTGCGTCAAATGTCTGATTGTATAGAAGTCCCAATCTTGCTAGTCTGCCGATTTGGTTCTCTATTAGTTACCGATCACTTGCTCAAAGCCAAAGAGAGACTCGAAGACCGCCTGCTTGGTGTGGTAATTAATGATATTCCTGAGGCTGAGTTAGAGACAGTTAGGGATATTATGGTTCCCTTTTTGGAATCTATGGACATACCAGTGTTAGCAATTATGCCAGCGGATCGCATTCTGCGCAGTGTGAGCGTCCAAGAACTAGCCGATCAATTGCAAGCAGCAGTACTATACAGCCCCGAAAACAGCAGTTTGTCTGATGTGATGGTAGAAGACCTCAAAATTGGGGCAATGGATGTCAACTCAGCGCAACTATTCTTCCGTAATTCATACAACAAGGCAGTGATTACTGGGAGTAATCGCCTTGATATCCAGCTTGCCGCCCTAGAAACCTCCACTAACTGCTTGGTTCTGACTGGGCCACCTAGTATTAGTGCTGAAGTCTTGCAGCGTGCAACTGAGTATGAGGTACCCATCCTATCTGTACCCCAAGACACGTTGACCACAGTCGAAATAATTGAGGGTTGTCTCGGTCGGGTACGTTTGCATGAGGGTGTCAAGGTGCGATCGATCCGTGACATGATGGCTGAACATTTTAACTTCGATCGCTTGTTGAATATTCTCGACATCAAGCCTGCTGTTTCGGTCTAGCATTGAGATTTATGCGCGTATTAAACTAGTATTTGTTAGTAATCAGTACTCGTAAGCTGCATATGATCTCTAGAGCTACCGATTCTGCGAACACCATGCAGATCTACGATACAACCTTGCGAGATGGAGCCCAGCGCGAGGGAATATCTCTATCTGTCGAAGATAAGGTACGTATTGCCCATAAGTTAGATCGACTGGGCATTCCCTTTATTGAGGGAGGATGGCCAGGCGCAAATCCGAAGGATGGTGAATTTTTTCGCCGCATTCAAGCGGAGCCGCTCAGTCAAGCTGAGGTCGTGGCATTCTGTTCGACACGACGACCAGGTGCCAAAGCCAACGAAGATGCCATGCTGGTTCCCATTGTTGCCGCTGCGACCCGCTGGATTACGGTATTTGGTAAATCCTGGGATTTGCATGTGACTGAGAGCCTGCGCACCACGCTGGCCGAAAATTTGGAGATGATTGCCGATACAATTGCCTATCTCAAAAGCCGCGATCGCCACATTATTTATGATGCCGAACATTGGTTTGATGGTTACACGTACAACCCCGAATATGCGCTTTCTACACTACAAGCAGCTGCAGATGCAGGTGCAGAATGGCTGGTACTCTGTGATACCAATGGCGGTACCTTGCCCGATCGAGTTGGCGCAATTACCCAAGCTGTGAAAACCTGGGCTGACGGATATTCCCAGCAATCATCTAGGCAAATCCAAATCGGCATCCATACGCATAATGATGCAGGTTTGGCGGTCGCTAATGCCCTCATAGCGGTGCAAAACGGAGCATCTATGGTGCAGGGGACAATTAATGGCTATGGCGAACGCTGCGGCAACGCCAATCTATGTACATTAATCCCCAATCTGCAACTCAAGATGGGACTTCCGTGCATTGCTAGCCAACAACTCCAACTACTCACAGAAGTATCTCGACAAGTAAGTGAAATCGTCAATCTAGCGCCAGACGATCACGCTCCTTTTGTTGGTCTATCGGCATTTGCGCACAAGGGGGGCATTCATGTCAGCGCCGTGCAGCGCAATCCGATTACCTACGAACACATCTCGCCAGATCGCATTGGCAACCATCGTCGCATTGTGATTTCCGAGCAGGCAGGCTTAAGCAATGTGCTATCTAAGGCTGAGAGCTTCGGGATCGAATTGCCCAAAGATGATGACACTTGCAGGCAAATCCTCCAAAAAATGAAGGCTCTAGAGCAAATTGGCTATCAATTTGAAGCTGCTGAGGCCAGTTTTGAGTTATTGATGAGAGAAGCGATCGGCGATCGCCCCTCATTTTTTAAGCTGAACGGTTTCCAGGTGCATTGCGATGCCCATTGTGATGCGTATTCCTGTGGAGAGGTCAGCGCGCTTGCCACCGTCAAGGTCACAGTTAAAGGCGAAGAAAAATTAACAGCTTCAGAAGGCAACGGCCCCGTATCAGCATTAGATTCTGCTTTCCGCAAAGCATTAGTAGATTTCTACCCAGAGATTGCCAACTTCCATCTCACTGACTATAAAGTTCGCATTCTCAACAGCAATGCTGCTACTGCCGCTAAAACCCGCGTACTAATCGAGTCAAGCAATGGCATTCAACGCTGGACAACCGTAGGCGTTTCTAGCAATATCATTGATGCTTCTTATCAAGCATTAGTAGAAGGACTAGAGTATGGCCTCATGCTTGCAGGCTTGCATAATCCCGTCAGTGCGGTAGTGCGGTAAAATGCCCAAACTAGGGTTGCAGACTAAATTCCCAGGAAAACACCCAAACTAAATATGCTTTGCTTACTTCATGGATGATTCTAATAACCAACCCACTCCCTATGATAAAGCCCTAGCGGAAATTACGGCAGATTTAGCCGATCTTCGGGCAAATTTATTGAGTAAACTTGGACGTGAAGTCATTACCCTGGAAGCTCAGAAAAACGAACTCTCAGAGGATATTCAAAAGCTTCAGGCACAGAGGCAAGAACTAGAGGTTCAGGTTGTCACCGAACAGGGACAGGGCTTGCAAGGACAGAGTCCGCCTGACATGCAGAGACAGCAGTGGATCGAGCAACTGGCACAGGCGATCGCCATCCACCTTGGAGCAGAATTGAATACTAGCAATTCTCAGTCAATGCAGCGACACTCGGATACAGTCGAGAGTCTAACTATGGATCTCGACAATACTCTGCGTGTAGTATTTCAGTCTCTAAGACGTGATATCGAAAGCTATCAGAACGATCTCGACATACAAATGCAACGTATGCACAGTCAGCGTCAACAGGCAGAGCTATTACTAGCATCTCTGATTGAGAGAATAGACGATCAACTAGAAAGCGCTAAGGCATTAGATCGAAACGCACGCGATCTCGCTCCGTCAGACATAGCGGCACAAGGCATTTCCGCAGAAATACAGCCCCAAGTTATTTATGTAACATCGGCTCCACCTCCCACCAATCCTAAGTCTAACTTTGCAGGGCTTGCTACGAACAGATGGGTTCAGGGTTTCATACTGCTGCTAACAGCATCGATCGTACTATCATTACAAAATGTGTTTCTGCGGATTATATTCGTGCCTTCGCGCCTTTTAGGGCAGTTCCAATTTGGCGGTCTAGTTGGCTCTAATATGACGAATTCGATCGCTGTTTTGGGATTGCGTATGTTAATCGCAGTACCTTTGATGTGGCTAGTTGCCAATCAAGTATTCCAAGTTGATGTTGCAAAAGACTTTCGAGCATTGCTCAAGCGCGATCGCCGCCTACTTTTAACTAGAGTAGGATTAAGTGCTTTGATGCAGTTTATTTCTTTTACGCTCCTTTATATGGCGATCGCGACCATGAAACCAGCGATCGCCACAGCATTATTTTTTACTTTTCCGATTGCCAGCATACTTCTGAACTGGCTTATATTTGGCGATCGGCCGACAGACCATAAATGGGTCACAATTGTCATGGTTGGCCTAGGGGCCGTACTGAGTTGCAATCTATTCAGTACCGCAATTGGAATACCTAATATCTGGGGTATAGCCGCAGCTTTAGTGTCTGGAATATCGTTTGCGAGCTATCTTTTGATATCCCAATCTTGCTACCGCCAAATTAATCCCATCTCTTTTATCACAATCAACTTTGCGATCATGTTGGGATTTAGTATTCCTTTTATCCCCTGGTTCTGGTCATCACTAGCATTCACCCCTGGATTATTAGGTATGGGCGTTGCAATTGCGCTGACCACGGTCGCTGGATATGTATTAACGCACTTTGGCACAAGGCTGATGGGTGCAGCTTCAGCGTTAATTTTTAGTGCGACTGTCCCAATGCTCACAGGCATCATCGCTTTTGCTTTAATTGCAGATAGTTTGTCTGAGTGGCAAATTATGGGAATCGGCTTAGTTGCAGGTGGTGTAGTTTGGCTGAGTCTACAAAGCCTTAACCACAAGCAAGCCAAGAGAATTTAGCAGAGAGCGTCCTGATTGGCTGACAAAAGTAAGGTAAAAGTCTATCTATAGCCAGCGCCTAGATCGTATTGACAGATTTTAATTGAGGGTGTGGGGGCAATGCCCCCACGGAGGGGTTTTACCCATCCACCCCGTCCAACCTAATTGGCGATCGCTATATCACTGGATACAGGGGACAGGGACGAATTGGGCAGGCTTCAGGAGTCAAACGGATTTGGTCTTTAAACTGTCGAAGATCGAGTTCATACTGCTCCGAAAAAGCCTTGAGTACTTCCTGAGAAAATACCACAACCTGGCTTGCCGTGTACCCAAAACAGTGAATTGGCTCAATGCGGGCGATCGCTTTTTGCCCATCCCATAATTCCGCCCCAAGCGCATGGAGAGGACTGGATTCGGTGGCACGATAGAGAAACAGAAGAGCGAATGTCGCTTTTGGTACTTTCACAGCGACGACTGGCACGCCATCTGATGCCTGGAGTAACTGCTTAGCGCGACGGCGATAAAAAGCTCTGCGCCCAGCACATAGGCGGGCATCCCAACATCCATCACCAGTCTCACCATGCAATCGTTTAGCTTGATTCGCAGGCATCATGGCACATAGCTGACATTTTAGTTTAGCGGGTCTTGCCATAATCTCCAGGACTAAATTACTTGTTCATGATGTAGCAACCATTCCTTTTTCTCCAATCCACCACTATAGCCAGTCAATTTCCCATTAGCACCGATCACGCGATGACAAGGCACCACGATCGCAATCGGATTTTTGCCATTAGCTAGCCCCACTGCCCGCGAGCTTTGGGGCTGTCCGATGCGATGCGCCAACTCACCATAGGTAATCGTTGTACCGTAGGGAATCGATTGCAAAGCTTTCCATACCTGCTGTTGAAACATTGTGCCATGACCTAATAGCGGTAAATCGAAGCTGGTAAGCTGTCCAGCAAAATAGGCATTCAATTGTTGACGGGTCAAGGAAAATGGTACAGCATTGTCGTCTTGAATCCAATCTGGCGCGGCGATCGCAGGGCAATATTTCTGTCCAACCATATAAAGTCCAGTCAAGGAAGTTCCATCTGAGGTTAAAATCAACTTTTGAATTGGACTCTCATAATAACTGAAATACTTCTTCCCCAATGTGTCTGCAGTGTTTTTAATCATTGATTTCACAATCGATCTCTAGCATTTTTTTATATCAGTAGGACTTACACAGTCAAATCCAGGAAAAATGAATGGTAGGGAGTTTGAGGGCTATTGGCTGCGCCAACGTCCCGTACGCGCCCTCAATTGGGGCAGCGCCCCAAACCCCTTAAAATTCGGGTTTTATCTTTCACGGTGCGTAAGTCCTAATCAGTTGATTTCCATAAGTGCATGGCTGCATACGCTCGCCAAGGTTGCCATTGCTGCGCGATCGCTAAAACTCGCTTAGGATTGTTCTCCCTTAAAACTTTGCGAATTATGAGATCGGTATGGGGAAAAGCATCAGGATAGGCGAGTACTCGCATAGCAAGATATTGAGCGGTCCATTCACCAATGCCTGGAATCGCTTGCAGTTGTGCGATCGTGCGTTCGACATCTCCTCCTACATTTAGTATTAGAGTTTGATTCGCGATTGCTTGAGCGATCGCCACAATTGAGCGCGCGCGCGTAGCGACAATACCTAGTGAAGCAATCTCTTGCCATTCTATCGCAGCGATTTTTTCGGGTATGGGAGTTAAACTATTGAGTGAGGCATCTGGAGTTGCGATCGATTCACCAAAAGCATTTGCAAACCTCCCCATGAGTGTTGTTGCCGCTTTGACTGTCACCTGTTGCCCTAAAATCACTCGCACCGCAATTTCAAAACCATCAAATGCTCCTGGCACTCTCAGGCCAGGACGATCGGCGGCAAGTGGGCCGAGATGTGTCGCAATTTGTTGTGGTTCTGCTGCCAGGTCAAACAGCAATTTGACCCGAGTCAGGACGGGCAGCAATACTGATAGCAGTGAAGTTGAGAGTTCTATTCGCAACATGTTTTTGTGGGAGGATGGTGTAACTGCAACCCATCCTTGTTGTCCATCGATCGCAACGGTGCGGGAATAGCGATCGCTACTAATATTCTCAACACCCAAAATTGATCGCGTGGATAGAAATTGTATTAGTGCATTCCAATCAAGCGGCGGACGATAAGCAACTTCGCAAATAAAAGTATCTGGCGCGGTCATTGGTAAGTTGTTTTTCCTGAGTTGTGATGGATTTAAGCGATACCTCTGTTTGAACAATGCATTAAAGCGTCGCAGACTGCCAAATCCGCTGGCATAAGCAATCTCAGCAATCGTAAGATCGCTATCTGTGAGCAAGCGCTTTGCCATTAGTAGGCGCTGAGTCTGCGCTAAAGCGATTGGTGAGACGCCAAATTCCCGTTGTAAAACCCGTCGCAGATGCCGCTCGCTGACCCCAAGTTCGAGGGCAAATGTATCTAATCGATGCTTCCCAAGAGTGCCTTCTTCAATTCGAGTGGCAATCGCAATCGCCAAGCGCGCGATCGCGTCAATTGGGGCAAGACCAGGGGCGAGTTCAGGACGACAGCGCAAACAAGGGCGATATCCAGCTTGTTCGGCAGCCGCCGCACTCGCATAAAAGGTGCAGTTTTCTCGTCGGGGAACTTTAACAGTACAAACGTTGCGACAATAGATGTGTGTTGTGGAAACACCAACAAAAAATACACCATCAAAGCGGGTATCGTGGGCAAGCATTGCTTGATAACAATGCTCGCTCTCCAAAGTTAGCATCTCAGCAATACCAAAGAGACAACAACCTCAGGATAGCGAACGCCTAGAAATTTGTCTCGCCATTTTCGGACTTTGAGTTCCCGATTTGGTAATCCTCACCAAAAATATCAAAGACCCAAATTCCATTGGGGTTTGGCGTAGTCTGGTTGGAGGGCGATCGCGCGTTGATAGGCTAAAGTAGCTAAATCTCGCTGATTAAGTTTAACCAGGGCACTGGCAAGATTGTAATGGGCATCGGCAAAATTAGGGCGAATAGAGATCGCAGCATGGAGAAAAGTAATTGCCTCATCCAGCCGATCTAGTTTGGCAAGACTGGTGCCGAGATTATAGTAAACTTCCTCGAAATTCGGATCGATGCTGAGGGCTTCTTGAAAACAGATAATCGCTTCGCGCAGGTTCTGTTGTTGCAAATAAGTATTACCAAGATTGCAATGAGCATCCGCATAGTCTGGTTGAATTTGGATCGCTGTCTGAAAATGCGCGATCGCTTCAACTAGTTTATTTTGACGAATGCAAGCGACCCCCAGATCGTTGTACTGTTTCGCAGTAATTAAGTCTAGTTCGACATTTTCTGCTTCGGTATAGAGCTGAGCCGCCGCCGCCACGTCACCTTGGGCGATCAGTAAATTGCCCATCGCGGCATAGGCAGGCGCATAGTCAGGTTGCAGCCGTAGGGCACTGGCAAAAAAATTAGCCGCCTCGGTATAGAAGTGACGTTCCTGAAGCAAGCGCCCCACATTAATATGGGAATCCGATGTAAAAAATGTGGGATCGAGCGTCATTGCCTCGCGGTAATGGTTAAGCGCGATTTCCGTCCAACCCTGTCCTTCTAAAATGCGTCCCAGCATCCAATGTGCCTTGACAGAATTTGGCGCGATCGCAATTGCCCTTTCATATTGAGAGATTGCCTCTAAGGGACGATTTACTGTGTAGAGGGCATCACCTAACTTGATGCAAGTGGTTGATACGATCGAACCTACGATCGTATCCTCGGGCTGTTCGGGCTGTTCGGGCTGTTCTGGCTGTTCTGGCTGTAATTCTAGACCAAGGGTATAGGACGCGATCGCCTCGATAAACTGACTTTGAGCCTGATACAGGTCACCCTGGATTAGATGTGCTTCAGGAGAATTAGGTTCAATATCCAAAGCTAGACGACAAGCGGTGATTGACTCGGCTACTCTGCCGCTAGCAAGATATACCGCCGCCTGTTGACATAAGTGAATATATGTTTGGCGATCGCGTTCGGGAGCAGTTTCGAAGTTACTAGTCAGATGACGATCCTCCTAAAAGTTTTATTCTGTTCAAGCTACTGGAAGTTCCTGATGAGAATTCGGTACAATGTGTTTTATGACATATGTTAACGGATATAAAGACCTGAAAGACATTGCTAGCCTGAAGTCAGAACTCAGTTATCTTTTAGATAACATCCAGAATATTGAGCACGGCGAAATTATTTGCCAATCCTTGTCTACGATCCTAAAAATTTCTCAGAGTGAAACTGAGAAACTAGACTGGAAAGTGATATCTGGTTCCTTACAAGATATGCGTAAGGCGATCGCAGCTTTTTACCCATATCGTTACACCCGTAAAGTTAGCATTTTTGGCTCGGCACGTACATCACCGTCGGAACCAGTGTATGCGCAGGCAATCGACTTTGCCCGGTGCATTACTTCTAAAGGGTTTATGGTACTTACTGGTGCGGGTGGCGGCATCATGGCTGCCGGAAATGAAGGGGCCAGCAAGGAGCATTCTTTTGGGTTAAATATCGATCTACCGTTTGAGCAAACTACCAATGAGCATGTTCCAGACACTACCCGTCTGCTCCATTTTAAGTACTTTTTTACACGCAAACTGTTTTTCCTAAAGGAAAGCGACGCGATCGCCTTATTCCCTGGTGGATTTGGTACGCAGGATGAATTTTTTGAGTGCCTCACCCTTTGTCAGACTGGCAAATCTACACCTAAAGCCTTAGTGCTGGTCGATAAACCTGGCGGAGATTACTGGTTGCAATGGGATGAATACATTCGCAAGCACCTACTAGAACGCGGTTTAATTGGTGAAGACGATCGCAACCTCTATACGATCGTCGATTCTGTTGAAGCAGCCTGCGAAAATATAAGCAAGTTCTACAGCATTTACCATTCAAGTCGATGGATTGGCAACTTGTTCGCGATCAGGCTCAACTGCCATATCTCAGACTTACACCTCGATCGCCTCAATCAAAAATTCAGCGATATCCTGGTATCAGGCAAGATCGAGCGCAGTAGCGCCCTAGATGCCGAAGTACAAGACGAACACATTTCACATTTACCTCGCCTGACCATGTACTTTAACCAGGTTAGTTATGGTCGCCTGAACCAACTAATCGCTGAGATTAATCTTGTTGGGTCAGACGAGGAGGAGCTACTGAGATCGTGCCCACTCACGCAATTGCGCTGATTGCCGATCGGCTGATCGGTTACAACCCGCGTAGTTTATGCAACTACCTCAATTTCGTGTTCTCCTAAGTGGGTTTTAAAGCTCTTAGGATTTACCTGAAATTTAATCAGGACAGGGTAGTTTGGGCTAATTGGCCTACCATGCCAGTCTGCCAAAATATCGACAATTTCCCCCTCCAATCCCTGAATGTCAAAAGCTTGTTTGAGGTGCTCGGGATGGTGGTAGACATTTAACGACCCGACAACGCGAACGCGATCGCCAACTTTCATAGTTCTCCTAAATACTCAATTTATGCATGTTTTGTGCTTATAAAAGCGATCGGCACTCAGCTATTAGCAATTATTAGTTAGCAATCGATCGCTTTTAAATTAGCACCATTAGATAGCATAAACCTTGGAGCGTGTCCCCAAAAAGCCTCTAACCCATAAAACTCTCTTTCTTTTGGCATCATCACATGCACAATTAAGTCGCCGTAGTCCTGCAATATCCAGCTAGCATCGCTTTCACCGCTACAACGAATCGGATGACGGTTGAAGTCTACGGAAATTTTGTCTTCCATCGCACTGGCGATCGCCCGTACCTGCGCTTTTGAAAGTCCTGTAGCAATCACAAAGTATTCTGCCAACACTGACACCTCGCCTATCCCCAGGATCAAGATATCCTCTGCTTTACGATCTTCGGCTGCCATAGCTGCTGCCAGCGACATCTGGTAAACGTCGCTCTGAGTGGGGTTTAGTTGCCGATCTTGCTCGGAAAATATACTGACCTGGTCTACTGTCATAGATATTGTGGTAATAATGCGGTACAGACATACAACTATATTCTAAGCAGAGAAAAGTTGTCGCCCATAAACAGCAGACATAAATCTGGGTCGAGACTACAGTATTTCGGGTAGCAAGGGATATATTAAAAATTATTAAACGCTTCGGAAAAACTGCTTGCAGCAAATTGCAACCAAAACCACCACAGATAGATCGTTAAAACCCATGTGGGGGCTGCGCCCCTGCGACCAGCCTTTTGTGGTGGCCTCGCTCGAAAACCGCTGTAAGAGATTGCCGTCAATGGTTCGGTATTTATTGCAAAGCTATAGCCAACGCCTAGATCGTATTGACAGATTTTAATTGGGGGTGTGGGAGCATTGCCCCCACGCCCCGTCCCAACCTAATTTGCGATCGCTATATCATGCCAAAGACTTGTTTTTCTTGAACTCAAATCTCCAAAAAGATTAGTTTTCATAATGAAAACTTAAATTCTTCTTAACTGTGGGACTACAAGTAAATCGTTACTGTAGTTTCACCTCAAGGAAAAAATATGAAATTTATCCTAGCTTTTATTCTTTCCCTCCTAGTTTCGCTTTCGGTATTTGATCTCCCCATTTACGCCCAAACATCCCCAGCCACAACTCTCACCAGCAGTAAAACCAAAGTAACCATCGCTGCCTATAATGTCGAAAACCTCGATCCTGGCGATGCCCGCTTTCCCAAACTCAGCAGCGACATCGTGGAAGATCTTAAATCTCCAGACATCCTTGCCCTCATCGAAGTCCAGGACAACAACGGTGCAGTTGATGACAACATCGTAAGCAGCGATCGTACATTTGCCGCCCTTATTTCGGCCATTAAAAAAGCAGGCGGCCCTGAGTACAAATTTTCCAATATAGATCCTCAGGATGACGTTGATGGTGGAGAACCGGGCGGCAATATCCGTGTTGGATTTCTCTACAACTCCAAACGCATCGCCTTAGCCAAAGGCAAGCCCGGCACTGCTAACGAGAACACCTCAGTCCTGACATCTCCCGCTGTTTCCATTTCTCGCAACCCAGGACGTATCGATCCCACAAACCCAGCTTTCGAGCGCAGCCGTAAGCCGCTCGTCGCACAATTTACCTTTAATGGCCAACAACTTTTTGTCATTGCCAATCACTTTGTTTCCAAAAGAAGCGGAGCAGTAGCCGATATCCAAAGGCTGAAACAAGCAGAAATAGTCAATCAATTTGCCTCTGAAATTCTTAAAGCCGATTCTAATGCCAATCTAGTTGTGCTTGGAGACCTCAATGACTTCGTTGAATCAGAACCTCTCAAAGCACTTAAAGGAACCATATTGTCCAACCTAATCGAGACAGTACCTGCTAGCGATCGCTTCACCTTTAAATTTCAGGGGAGAAAGCAAGTCCTCGACCACATTCTGGTTAGCCCGAACCTCCGCAAGGCAGACTCTGAAATCGACATCGTTCATATTAATATCGATTTTAGCGACAAAGCTAGCGACCACGACCCCTTAGTGTCGCGCTTTACGATCGCAGCTGCTCCTATACCCACCAATTCATCCTCTCCTTCCACCACTCCAACTCCAATTTCAACTATTCTCCCCAGCCTGACTGGGAAAGATCTACTTAGTAAACTAGCCACTGAGTTCGCTCCTAAGAAAAATCTTAGTTACCGAGCTGCGAGAGATGCTATGTTCGGTGCTATTGACAATAAAGACAATAAAATCTTAGATGTCTATAGTGGATACGAAATCCAACTAGATGAGTCTATTCCACCTGCTGACGAAGCCAGAAAAGAAGGTATAAACACCGAACACACTTACCCACAAAGTAAAGGAGCTAATGGCAGAGCTAAAAGCGACATCCACCACTTGTTCCCAACCTGGGATCGCGCTAACTCTCTCCGCGATAACGATCCTTTTGGCGATATTACTGACAGCAAAACCAAAAAATGGCTTTTAGATGCAAAGGAAACTTCCAAAATTCCCTCTAATGATGCCATTAATGCGTATAGCGAATCCGACCTCAACATGTTCGAACCACGCGAAGACCATAAGGGCAACGCTGCTAGAGCGATGTTTTATTTCTACACCATGTACAAATCTCAAGCAGACGCAGAAGATCCTAACTTCTTCCAAAAACAACAAAAAACACTTTGTCAATGGGATCAAAAGGACCCCGTCGATAATGCTGAGCTTTTACGTTCCAATGCGATCGCTAAGTATCAAGGCAATGAAAACCCCTTTGTCTTAGATAAAACATTAGCTTCCAGAACATACTGCGGCTAGCTTCCCTTAATCTCTTTTAGATCGATTTAGCCGACTTTAGCAAAGAACTCACGAGTTGACTCCACGTTCTCTGTAAGCTTGTTAGTGTAGTATTTGAATAGTTCTGACATTGCTTGGTCGGAACTATTCAAAACCATCAAATGACAACTGCAAATCAATACACAGTAAATATTCAAAACCGCCAAACTGGTATTACTCACCAAGTACAAGTGCGTGGAGATCGCTATATCCTTGAAGCTGCTGAAGAACAAGGTGTAGAAATTCCCTTTGCCTGCCGCAATGGGGCTTGTACCACCTGTGCGATGCGGGTTAAATCAGGCGAAATCCACCAACCTGAAGCGATCGGCCTATCTACAGACCTCAAACAACAAAACTATGCCTTAGTCTGCGTAGGCTATCCTTGCTCTGACCTGGAGCTAGAGACACAGGATGAGGATGAAGTTTATCAACTCCAATTTGGCCGCTATTTTGCCAAAAATCAGCGCCGTCGGGTAGTATTTGGTTTGCCTATAGATCATGATTAGCAGATCGAGAAATTACCATGAGCAAGCAAGATCGACAGGTTACCAATGTTAAACGTAACTCCAAACGCTATCGGCTGTGGCTAATTTTGCTATTGCTATTGGCACTGATCAATTTTGGCTTGCAATGGTCTCGCAGTCATCGCCAGTATACCGGTGAAGCCTGGGTCGTGAAACGGGTGGTCAGCGGTCAAACAATTGAGGCTACCCTAACTAGTGATTCGACGGAAATAGTGCAGCGGGTGAGACTGATTGGTGTTAGCGCTCCTCTGCGCGAACAGTCACCTTGGGGAGAACGCGCCCAGCGTCAACTAGATCAGTTGACGGCAAACCAAAAAGTAATGTTAGAGTTCGATATTGAGCGTAAGGATAATTCAGATCGGTTATTGGCCTATGTATGGCTAAATAATCGGCTGGTTAATGCCCAACTGATCGAGGAAGGCTATGCTGTGGCTGACTCTTTTCCTCCAAATATCAAGCATCAAGAAGAGTTTGAGTTAGTACAGCGCAAGGCCAGACTTATGGAAGTTGGCATATGGGACACCCGCAATCCTATGCGCCTTTCCCCTAAAGAGTTTAGACGGCAATCTAGTCAAGCCAACCCCACCTAGCCTGAAAATTTGCGGTATGAGTTTAAGAATTACCGATTGGGATTCTCTGAGCGATCGGCAGAGTTACCTATCACTGGTTGTCCCCACCTACAACGAAAGACCCAATATTAGGGCTTTAGTCGAACGGATTAGTCAGATTCTCGATCCTGTTCTAGGTCAAAGCTATGAATTGATTGTCGTCGATGATGATAGTCCCGATCGCACTTGGGAGTTGGCGCAGTCTTTATGTGCCGATTATCCGCAATTGCAGGTAGTGAGGCGGCAGCAAGAACGGGGTTTAGCCACTGCCGTTATCCGAGGTTGGCAAGAGGGACAAGGCCAGATATTGGCAGTAATTGACAGCGACCTCCAACACCCTCCAGAGATACTGCTCAAAATGTTAACTGCTATGGATGAAGGAGCAGATTTAGCTGTCGGCAGTCGAAATGTTGAAGGTGGCGGTGTCAGTGATTGGGGGTTTATCAGGCGCTTTTTATCGCGCGGGGCGCAACTGCTGGGGCTAATTATTTTACCGCGTGTGATTGGGCGTGTTTCTGACCCCATGAGCGGCTACTTTATGGTGCGTCGCAACGCGATCGCAGGGCGAGATCTCGATCCGATCGGTTATAAGATCCTGATTGAAGTAATAGGTCGCGGGGATATCGACAAAATAACCGAACTTGGATATGTGTTTCAGGAGAGGCAGGAGGGCGCAAGCAAGGTCACCTGGAAACAATATATAGAGTACATATCGCATTTGTTGCGATTGCGCTTTCGCGGACGAATTGGGCAATTCAGTCAGCGCTTCAAGATGCCGATCGAGCGGTTTATGCGATTTGGGCTTGTCGGATTGAGTGGTGTGTTTGTAGACATGACGATATTGTACCTACTACACGATCCTCAAGCGCTTGGCTTGCCATTAACCCGCAGTAAGATAATTGCTTCTGAAATTGCGATCGTCAATAACTTTCTGTGGAACGATCGCTGGACATTTGGAGACATTTCAAGTCAACAGAGCGGCTTGCAGAAGCGAATTAAGCGGTTTATTAAATTTAATCTAGTTTGTCTAATCGGATTGGGATTAAATGTCGCGATCTTAAATATTCTGGTTAACTATGCTGGGGTAAAAGATTACAGAGTTGCGAATTTGGTGGCGATCGCCATTGTCACGATTTGGAATTTTTGGATCAACTTAAAACTAAGTTGGCGAGTAACCCAGACCAAGTGAGCCACGGAGGTTTTTATCTATACACACTTCGTGAGCGGTGGCAGACCTATAGGCCTGCCACCCTACCCGCCCTACTTTTTTAGCTCGCAATGTACTCCTGCATTCTGGCTCTACGCTTGCGCAGACTATCCATCGCTTGCCGTTCTAATTGGCGTACCTGCTCGCGGCTGAGATCCATATGCTTGCTGATGCTAGCAAGAGACATTTCCTGTCCATCTTCTAAGCCATAACGCATCACCATCACCTGACGTTGCTTGGGGGGCAGCTCAGATAATAATGCGGCAATATCATCGCGCAGAGATTCATTCACAGCAAAGTGCTCTGGTGAATGCCCTTGATCTTCCAAGAGGTCGGCTAGTTCCGTATCCTGGTTGTCACCTATGCGTAGATCGAGAGATACTGGTTGTCTTGATAGAGAAAGACATTCGCGTACCTGCTCAGTTTTAATATCCAGCGCTTCAGCGACTTCCGCCGCAGTTGCTACTCTACCTAAAGACTGGGCTAGCTGGCGCTGCGCTTTCTTAATCTTATTTAATTTCTCGGTTATGTGTACTGGGAGTCTTATGGTACGTGCCTGTTGGGCGATCGCTCGCGTAATGGCTTGACGAATCCACCAGTAGGCATAAGTCGAAAACTTAAACCCCTTAGTGGGATCGAACTTATCTACGGCGCGTTCTAAACCCAGTGTTCCCTCTTGTACCAGATCTAACAACTCAAGATTGCGCTTTTGATATTTCTTCGCGACAGAAACCACCAGACGTAAATTTGCCTCAATCATCTTGCGCTTTGCTTTGGTTCCCTGCCTTAGTATCTCATCTAAGGAGTTAGGACTTATACCTACTGCATCTGCCCACTCTTGTTTAGTGGGTAGGCGATCGCATTGATCAGACAAATTTTCTTGCACCTCGACCAGTTCCATCAGTTGCTTAACCTGCTTACCAAAGATAATCTCCTCCTCGCTTGTCAACAGGGGTATCCTGCCTATCTCGTGTAAGTAGGTACGCACCATATCCGCAGATATGCTAGCTTGGCGGCCAGTTTGCCTAACAGTTGTCTTTCCGGGTGTTTGGGTCAGCTTTTGTTTAGACATATTTTTGACTCTTAACTGAACTCCTGATCGGTCTATCTCTAGTTCCAGAAGACTGCGGCAAAATCGATCTTGCTTTAAGTTTTGTAAACTTGGCAGTTTTTTTGTCAATCTCCACACCGGAATCACTTACGATGGGGGATTAGGTTTTGTCTAGATTTACTTCTGGATTAAATATTATTACAGATTTCAATGAAAAGTTAAAGAAGTAATACTCATTAGGTTATGAATTGATTAGATACATTCTCCAAGTATTTCCGCTAAGACTCCTTATCTGTAATGAACATTTAAGGGCTGTAGTTGCAGGATAACTTTTCAAATCATTCCTGCAAGTGACGTAGCTCACAATCCTATGTTGCCCAAAAACATATATTCATGACATCATCCAAACGGATATAAATTTGGCTCTACTAGGCTCTTCAACCTAAAATTTAAGGTTTTGTTAAGGGTTTGGTAACGCGATCGAATCAAGTTCATTGACAATGTTGATTTACCTGCGCGATCGCAGTAAATTTGATAAACCGATTGGTAGAAATACCTAAATAATGCTAATTGGGGTGTGGGGGCTGTGCCTCTACAAAGGGTTGTAACCCTTCACCCCATACAATCTAAACCTGCTTGCTTTTTAAGTTGGCATAATTAACTCACCTTATGTAGAACCAAAAGAAGATCTATATTTAAAGGGGTTTGGGGCATAGCCCCAATTGAGGGCACAGCCCTCAAACTCCCAACATGATTCTTTCTTGAAATCATTCCACGTAAACTAAATAAATTGAGGAGAAATGCTTGTGGCATATGCAGTGACTTTGATTAGGGGCGACGGCATTGGGCCAGAAGTAGCGGCAGCAACGCAGACAGTTGTAAATGCGACAGGTGTAGCAATTGATTGGGAGGTAGTGGATGCAGGTGTGGATGTCATGGAGAAATATGGCACTCCCCTACCCGAACATGTACTGGAATCTATCCGTAAAACTAAAGTTGCGATTAAAGGCCCAATTACGACACCAGTGGGTTCGGGCTTTCGGTCTGTAAATGTAGCGATTCGTAAAGAGCTGGATCTCTATGCCAATCTCCGCCCTGCCAAATCGATTCAGGGTGTTAAAAGTGCTTTCAAGGATGTAGATCTGGTAATTGTTAGGGAAAATACGGAAGACTTGTATGCTGGCATTGAGTTTGAACTGGGTACAGAAGCTCTTGCCAAAGCCCGCAGCTTTCTATCCGAGCTCTCAGGCAAAGTAATTAGAGATGATGCCGCAATTGGGATTAAGCCAATCTCTGATTTTGGTAGTCGGCGGATTGTTAAGTTTGCCTTTGACTATGCTCGTGCCAATGGACGCAAAAAAGTCACGGCAGTTCACAAAGCCAACATCATGAAGTTTACTGATGGACTATTCCTGGAAGTAGCTCGGGATGTGGCCAAGGAATATACAGATATTGAGTTCGACGATCGCATCGTCGATAACATGTGTATGCAGCTCATGCAAAAGCCCGAACTTTACGACGTACTGGTGCTACCCAACCTTTATGGTGACATCGTATCCGATTTATGTGCGGGTATGATTGGTGGCTTGGGTGTTGCCCCAGGTGGAAATTTTGGTGTAGATATCGCTGTATTTGAGGCAATTCATGGCTCTGCGCCCAAATATGCGGGTCAGAATAAGGTCAATCCCACAGCCCTGATCTTGTCCGGTGTAATGATGCTGCGTTACCTAGGCGAAACCGATGCCGCCGATCGCCTGCAAAAAGCAGTTGAGGAGATTATCGCTGAGGCTAAACAGGTGACCTACGATCTCGCTCCGACTGGTGTGACTGCTGTAGGCACGCAGGAGATGGCAGAGGCGATCGCAGCTAAGCTCAAATAGAGAAACTGAGCAAAGAAACGCTGAAATAGCAGCGATCGCGATCGCACAACTACTGTGACTCAGGGGAACCCATTTCCCTGAGATTTCGACGATCATAAATATAGCTATCTTTGAAATGGGATAGGGCAGACACTCTGGTCTGCCCCGTACAGTAACTATTTGCAAACGCTACATCACTCAGAATATCAATATTGAAGGTGCAGCCATGTCTACTCATAGCTATCAGTTTAAATATTACCGTTCTGTTATTGCGATCGGAGCAGTCTGTTTAGCCGCAACACTTTTAACCCTGGCTACAGATATGTCTGCCACCGCCCAAAATCGTCGCGCTAAATCTAAATATGGCTTAGGGACTCTACCAGTTGCGGCTCGGACTGGTGGTGGGATTCGTACACCCAAGGAATTGCCACGGGTAATATTGCTCGCCCCTCAAGATGGTGGTATCACCCTTTCGGAACGACCTACTTTCTACTGGTATGTTGCCCCTAAATCTGGTGATAGAGATTTCATTCCGTTTCGAACCGCTTTCAAGTTAGACGATCCAATCGCTAGTAGTAATGTCAAAACTTTTGAGATCAAGCGTGACGGTACAAAGATAGGACTATACAGCTTGACCCTCCCCCCAACCGCCCCAGCGATGGAAATTGGGAAAGATCTAGAATTGATGGTGCAAGATAAAACCAATGCATTATCTTCACAAAAAGTGGTGGTGCGCTTGAAGAAAAATGAGGCGGCGATCGCCGAACTTAATAAAGCTAAAACTAGTTTAGATAAAGCCAGAATCTACGAGCGGCATGGGTATTGGTATGATGCCTTGCACTCATATACTCTGTGGATAGAAGGTAATCCGAACGATATTACTGCACGGCGTGAAAGAGCCAATATGATAGAGGTAGGGTTAAAAGATAATTGTGACTTTCGCGAAATCAAAGCTGGAGTTCCCGATAAGTGCGACTTTCATGAGGATGGCCAACCCAATCTTAAACTTTTAGGCGAACTACAGAGTAAAATCGACGGTACGGCAGCAGTAGACCTCGCGTCTTTCCCGCCAGAAATCAAACGCTAACATTATGCAATAACTCAATAGGATTCTTGAGGCAACGATATGTCGGACAAATCAGATAACTTCTTTGGTGGATTTATCTTAGGCGCGATCGCCGGTGGTGTGGTCGGAGCGCTGATTGCCTCAAAGCTGAATGACTCTGCTACTCAAACAGATCTTGAAAGCGATCTCATACTTGATGATGAGGAAAACCTCCTCGACCAGGAACCAGGCGAACTAGCTCGGCGCGGTCTTGAGCAAAAAATTGCCCAATTGAATGCAGCGATCGATGCTGTCAGCAATGAGTTATCGATTTCTACAGGTAATGGCCGCAAAAAGGCTGCGGTCGATTCTAACTTCAACCTAGATCGCGATGACGAAAGCCTGTAAAGTTTGTAGAATATACGCAGTCGCAAGTCTAAGCTAAAGAAAAATAACATCTTGAAGATTAAATTATGAATATAGTTCTTAGCACCGTCCTATCTTTTATCAGCATCTATTTGCTACTGTTGTTCATTCGCGTTATTTTAACTTGGTTCCCTAATATCAACTGGTACAACCAACCGTTTGCGGCGCTCAGTCAGGTAACCGATCCCTACCTCAACCTGTTTCGCTCGATTATCCCACCGCTCGGCGGGATGGACTTTTCACCCATGCTAGCGTTCCTCGTACTCACCATTCTGCAAAGGGCGATCGCTAGTGCCATATCCCCTAACGCCGGATCTTTTCTCTAGGATTTAGTATTTAATGAGCAATTTGTTGAATTTAAGTGGCAAAACCGCCTTAGTAACTGGTATTGCCAATAATCGTTCGATCGCTTGGGGTATTGCCCAACAATTACATGCAGCCGGTGCAAAGCTAGCTATTACCTACTTGCCGGACGATCGCGATCGCAACAAGACTAAGGTTGCAGAACTTGTCGAGCCTTTGTCTCCAGCGTTATACCTGCCCTGTGATGTGCAGAATGATGCTCAGGTAGATGAACTATTTGCCACGATCGGACGATCTTTTGAGCAGCTAGATATCGTGATTCACTGTCTGGCATTTGCGAATAAAGACGATCTCTCTGGTGAGTTTAATAATATTTCTCGTGATGGCTTTAAATTAGCATTAGATGTCAGCGCCTACTCGCTAATTCAGCTCTGTCGTGGAGCCAAGCCTTTAATGAAAGACGGCGGTAGCATAATTACACTTACCTATATTGGTGGTGTGAAAGTAGTACCGAACTACAACGTGATGGGCATTGCCAAAGCCGCCCTGGAGATGAACGTGCGTTACCTTGCTGCCGACCTCGGCCCTGCAAATATTCGCGTTAATGGTATTTCCGCTGGCCCAATTCGGACGCTAGCTTCAGCCGCGATCGGTGATATTCACAAGATGTTACACCACGTCGAAGAAGCTTCGCCGCTACGTCGCCTAGTCAGCCAAACCGAAGTGGGTAATGTTGCAGCGTTTCTGGCTAGCGATCTCTCCAGCGCCATTACGGGTCAGATTCTCTATGCTGATTGTGGTTACGAAATTATGGGTGCTTAGAAAAATAGAAAGTTTAGTCATAAAAAAGCGATCGCTCCATAAGTAGGGTGATCGCTTTTTATTTATAGCCAGCGCCTAGATCGTATTGACAGATTTTAATTGGGGGTGTGGGGGCAATCCCCCCACGGAGGGGTTCTACCCCTCCACCTCGTCCTAACCTGATTGGCGATAGCTATAGAAACAATAAAAGGTTTTCTCTATTGGCACTACTTAACAATTGCCGAAACCGAAGCTACTTCAGATTCCAGGATTTTGGGATCCGAGAATCTAGCATAGATGTTAGAGTCTGCTTGCGAGATTTGCGAATACGAATGACGCAACTGCGTATTTAAAGCCACAGTTGTCACATCGTAAACATTCATCGCTAGTTGGGGATAAAAGCCGATCGCGATGATTGGCACCAGAAAACAAGCCGCGATAAATACTTCCCGTGGGCGGGCATCATCATAGACCGCCTCAATTGGTAAAACACAACTATTACCAAAGC
>JANMRU010000098.1:0-1531 GCA_031388585.1 Pseudanabaena sp. SOY_30_concoct_251
TTATCCAGCACGATTGTCTGAATTTTATGGGCGAGTTCTAAACTGCCAGCATCCTTAATTAGAATACCGTTTTCTGCGCCTTTCCCAGTTCCTACCATAATCGAAGTCGGAGCCGCTAGACCTAGCGCACAAGGACAGGCAATAATCAATACACCCACAGATGAAATTGTCGCTAAAGTGAGATTGCCCATAATCTCAAACCAGATGATGAATGTGGCGATCGCCACGGCAATTACCACTGGCACAAACCAACCAGTAACCTGATCTGCTAATCTTTGAATCGGAGCTTTAGAACCCTGAGCATCCTTCACAAGTTGGACAATTTGAGATAAAACCGTATCCTTGCCAATATGGCTGGCTTTAATTTGCAGACTACCTGCTTTATTCATAGTTGCACCAATTACACGATCGCCGACTTTTTTCTCAATGGGAATACTCTCGCCTGTGACCATCGACTCATCAACTGTAGAATTACCTGCAATCGCCTCTCCATCGACTGGAATTTTTTCTCCAGGACGCACCAGCACAATATCATCAATCTGCACATCCTCGATGGGAATATCTGTTTCTTGCCCATCACGCATAACCCGCGCCGTTTTTGCTTGCAAACCTATTAACTTGCGAATCGCTTCTGATGTTTCGCCCTTTGCCCGATTCTCAAATAATTTGCCTAAAAGAATCAGCGTAATCACAACTACCGATACTTCATAATAAACTTCAGGCTGTAAGCCCTGAGAGATAAAGAAGTTGGGGTTAAGCGTAACTGTGATCGAGTAAGAGAACGCTGCAAGTGTTCCCAATGCAATCAGTGTATCCATCGTAGCCGTATGATTCTTAAAGGCTTTCCACGCACCAATATAAAAGGAACTGCCACACCACAACTGCACTGGTAGAGCAAGAGCAAGCTGGAGCCAAGCATTGTGCAGCCAGTCGGGAATTATGGGAATGGATAAGCCTGTCATCATTGAGACTGAACCGATTACTAAGATTACGCCGATCGCTCCACCAACCCAAACTTTGTGAGTTAAATCTTGAGTTTCAGTCAATCGAGCTTTCTTATCAGCATCTTCATTTACTTGATCTGGCAAATTTGCCTCATAACCAATATCCTTAATCGATTTTTGGATAGCAGGAGCAGAGGTTTTTTTGTCATCGAACTCAACTATTACTTGCTCCGTGGCAAAATTTACATTGCTACTACCAACACCAGATATAGAGCGAGTAGTAGTTTCAATACTACTCGCACAAGAGGCGCAGTGCATTCCTTTTAAATTAAGTGTGACTTTACTCATCTTTAATCCTTTTCAGCTAAATGTCTATTGGTTTTGCCGCTTTATTCCTAATTCTGGTTTTTTGGGGGATTGCTGGGCTGATTGGTTGGTTGAGTATTAGATGGTTGTTGGTTAGAGCGTCCTAGCCACCACCCTAAACCACCTCCTGTAAAAAAGATGATAACGATCGGAATTGCACAACAGGCGATCATCATTGCCATCATCATCTTCATTCCAGACATATTGGAATCCTTCGACCC
>JANMRU010000433.1:0-3363 GCA_031388585.1 Pseudanabaena sp. SOY_30_concoct_251
CTGCGCCCCCCACGAAGGGGTTCTACCCCTTCACCCCACACGATCTGATCTGTTTGATTTTTAAATTGGTATCGCTTGCAGAACTTGAAGGATTTTGCAAATGTGTAAATGTCATCAAGAGGGGAAATTAATCGGTATTACTATGATATAAAAGCCAAGCAGTCCTCACACAATTGCCGCTTAATGAAAGGGCCACTCAAGAAAACCAAGTCAATATTAGCTCTGTCTGGTTTGTTTGCTTTTAGCTGGTTTATTGCAGGTAGCGTTCTGCCTGCACCCAAAAAGCAATCACCACAGGCGATCTTAGTGCTGGGCGGAGCCCCTTCCAGAGAAAAATTTGCGGCTAAGTTTGCCTTGCAACACCCAAATTTGCCGATATGGGTATCTTCAGGTAGTCCCGAAGAATATGCCAAATATGTATTTGGCGAAGCTGGGATCCCGCGCAGTCGCATTCACCTTGACTATCGTGCTGTTGATACGGTGACTAACTTCACTTCCCTTGTTGACGACTTGCAAAAGCGGAAAATCACGGATATTTACGTGATTACTGCCGATTATCATATGCCACGCGCTCAGATTATTGGCAGCATTGTTTTTGGTAGCCGGGGCATCAAGATGTACCCAGTTGCTGTCCCTTCTCAAAGTACACCTGAAGGCACAGTCAAACTCGTGCGTGATGGTCTGCGATCGGTTTTTTGGTTAGCGACTGGTTCTGCTTTGAGCCGATAAACCCAAAAAGGGTCAGACATAATTAGAGGGCAGACACACAGGTCTGCCCGTACAACCGTAAGAAGGCGCAAGTTCTACGGATTTTCAGTCACAAAACGCAGCTTATCAACCAAAGTAGTCAAATTATCGGCATTAACGCGGTAGCTGAGTGGATGGGCAATTAGCCTTGCAGTGCTCTCAAATAACACCTCGATCTCCTGCAAGCCATTCTCGCGCAAGGTCTTTCCTGTAGACACAAGATCGACGATCGCCTCTGACATGCCAGTGATCGGAGCCAGTTCCACAGAACCATAGAGTGGAATTATTTCTACGGGCAAATCCATACTCTGAAAATAAGCGCGGGCACAATGCACTGACTTAGAAGCGATGCGACTATGGGGCGGCAAGTCAAGAACAGATTGATAGGGGCTATTTTGAGGTACGGCAATTGACATGCGACAGCCCCCAAACTGCAAATCTAGTAGCCGTGCCACGTTAGGCTGCTTCTCTCTCAGTACATCTTCGCCCACGATACCTAACTGTGCTTGTCCATACTCCACATAAACGGATACATCTTGTGCCCGCACTAGCAAAGCTTGAGCAGTACCCGTAGGATCGGTAATTTGGAGCTGACGATTAGAACTATCTAGAAAGGCGCTAAAGTCTAGTCCGATCGCTTGTAAAAGATTAATTGAGTCCTTGAGTAGCGATCCTTTTGGTAGGGCAAAGACGATCATGGATAGTTAGTTAGTAGTGAGTTTTGCAATAAGCTGATTTCTTCCAGCATAAGACCTTTTGTTTGTGACAAATCTTAAAGACTTTTTAGAAAAACTTTTCTTAAGCAAAAACCTGATGTTTAGAGCTTTACAAGGCAATACGTGCGATCGCAGTAATAATTGTTAAAACGTCAAAACCCTCTCCAGTTAATCGGTTGAGCGGTTGCTGGCGTGCAGTCGTGAAGAGATTTGGATCGCTAACAAGATTTAAAAAATAAGAATTGTTTGCCAAACGCTATTAAAAAAGGGCTAAAGTCCACATAACTTAAAATTTTCATCTATACACAAATGGTAAGTTGCTATTAGAATAAAACCTTGAAAGTCAGATGCTATAGGAGTTTCATAACTATAGATTTGATTTTCCCCTAACTAGTCTTTAGCAGCCCCACAAAAAGGTGTTGCATCCAGGTCGTTTTTAGCTACTTTTTTGCGAAAAATTAAGCTAAAACGGGTATTTTGACAGTAAACTCTTGAACCACTATCACGGAAGGCAATATGAATAAAGGTGAATTAGTTGATGCGATCGCCAAAAAAGCTGGCGTGAATAAGAAGCAGGCAGATGAAGTGCTGACTGCGACTTTGGAAGTAATTGTTGATACAGTTTCGACAGGGAATAAAGTAACTTTGGTTGGCTTTGGTTCCTTTGAGCCTCGCGATCGCAAGGCACGAGAGGGTCGCAATCCTAAAACTGGAGATAAAATGGACATCCCTGCCACCACGGTACCTGCCTTTTCGGCTGGTAAATCATTTAAAGAAAGGGTCAGCCCCCCAAACGATTAGTAGGTTGACTTGATTTCTTAAAGAAAGAGGGTGTAGCTAAGCTACACCCTCTTTCTGATTTTGGGATTCTGTCTAGCTAAGCATTACTAGTTCAGGATCTTGAAACAGAGGCGTACTGAGATAACGTTCGCCAAAGCTTGGCTGAATCATCACAATTAGCTTGCCCTTGTTCTCAGGGCGCTTGGCGATCTGAATTGAGGCATACAACGCCGCACCGCTAGATATACCCGAAAGTAAACCTTCTTCTCTGGCTAGTCTACGTCCATAGGCGATCGCCCGATCGTCAGTTACCGTAATAACTTCATCAATCAGAGCTGTATTTAATACCTCAGGCACGAAACCAGCGCCAATCCCCTGAATTTTATGCGGCCCAGGCTTGCCACCAGATAGCACAGCGCTATTAGCAGGTTCGACCGCGATCGCTTTAAAGCTAGGTTTGCGTTCCTTAATTGCTTCTGCCACACCAGTAAGTGTGCCGCCCGTACCCACACCAGACACCAGAAAGTCTACCTGCCCATCCGTATCTTCCCAAATTTCCATTGCAGTGGTGGCGCGGTGAATCGCAGGGTTAGCAGGGTTGCGAAACTGTTGCAACATGTAAGCATTAGGCGTACTAGATGTAATTTCGGTAGCACGACGGATTGCCCCACCCATCCCTTCGCTACCAGGAGTCAGCTCTAGCTCAGCACCATAGGCTCGCAGCATCGCTCTGCGTTCCATGCTCATCGTGTCTGGCATTGTTAGAATTAAGCGATAACCTTTAGCAGCAGCAACCATCGCCAAAGCAATACCAGTATTGCCAGATGTTGGTTCTACCAGGGTAGTTTTCCCAGGCGCAATTAGACCATTTTTCTCAGCTTCATCAACCATATTGATGCCAATGCGATCCTTAACTGAGGCCGCAGGATTCATACCTTCCAACTTAACCACGATCCGCGCTAAACAACCTTCAGCTTGGGGAATGCGATTTAGCTCTACGAGGGGGGTTCGACCAATTAATTCTGTAATGTTGTGGGCGATTTTCATATGAAGATCAAAAACTTACCTTTACCTTATATAGCAATCCTAATATGAATTGATAAGTTGGGGGTGTGGGGGC
>JANMRU010000455.1:0-5744 GCA_031388585.1 Pseudanabaena sp. SOY_30_concoct_251
AACTATGACAAGGAGTTGATCGCGTAGTCAAGCAGAGCATTGTATTCAACCAATGCTTGAGCAGACATATCGCGAGGTGTGCAACCACGATTACGAGCGAAGGACAATGCTTCTACGTAAGGAGCGGTAGGCAGACCCAAAGCACGATAGACTTCGCGCTGACCAGCAATGCCCCACTCATCAAGAGGACCAGTACCGCCAACTACCAGGCTGTATTGGATCAAGCGCAGGTAGTGCTTGACATCACGAGCACACTTAGCCTTGAAAGTGTCGTTGGAGTTGGCTTCGCCACCACTGTTCAAGTAAGGATATTTTTTGATGCAGGCATCATAAGCTTCTTTAGCAACGTTGTCGATGTTGCTAGCAAGCTTTTCTGCTGCTTCTAGACGAGCGGCGGCGCGTTGGATGCTTCCTTGCACTGATTCTAGATCAGAGCTGCTAGGAAAGCGTCCAGCTGCATCAGCAGCTGAAATTACCGTTGTAACAACTGATTTCATACTTGTTTCTCCGAATGGATATTCTCAGAACGTTTTTTTAGGATCGTTTTATTTAAAATCTCTAAATCTTCACGCAGGGTGAGGACTAGCTTAGTGAAGCGATGACGCGATCAAAGTAGCTAGAAGCTTCAGCAACTAGGCTAGCGCAACGATCTTCAACTACAGGAGAACCCATCTTGCGTAGTTTGGCACCAGCGCGGGCTTCGCTAGGGGTGTCCTTGATGTGAGCAGCAGCTTGAGCCTTCATGATTTGAACGGCACGCACGGTTGAGGTGGTGGGGACGCCCAAAGCAGCATAGGTTTCTTTCAAACCATTCAAGCAGCGGTCATCTAATACAGAAGAATCACCAGCTAGTAAAGCGTAGGTTACATAGCGGAGAACGATTTCAGCATCGCGGAGGCAAGCAGCCATGCGACGGTTAGGGTAGCAGTTGCCACCGGCTTGGATCAAGCCTTGGTTTTCACAAATCATACCAGCGACGGCATCAGAAACCATACAGCTAGCATTGCTAGCGATCGCGTTTACAGCATCCAAGCGTCTGTTACCAGAAGCAACAAATGCTTTCAGAGCATTAATGTCGCTTACAGGGGAAGTGCTGGCATCTGCTGAAACTACAGCTCTAGAAAAAGCATCAAGCATTGAGCTCTCCTTAACTTAATGAGTACAAAGTACGAAACTTGTCGTTTAACAAGTTCATATTGAACATAAAAGATGAAGGGGACAGTAGTCCCAGTTATGCGAAACTAAGTAATAATCCTTAACATTTGCTGAAATCTGCCGTTCAGGCTCGTCCTGGAGTGATCCATTGTTCTCAAAGTGCTTGAGTTTAAGTTATGTATTTTTTTATTAGACTAAAGCGAATGATGGTTACGTTGGCGAGTACAATGAAGGGTAACTTTGTAAGATTTATTTAATTTCTTTAAGAAAAGGGAGCTTTTGTAGGCGTGGCTATTCCTCTTTTAAAATATTCCCCTTCCAGTCAAAACCAACGTGTAAGTGGCTATGAGGTTCCTGGTGACGAGCAGGCTAGAGTGTTTTCCTCGGAAAACCTGTTGTCCGCATCAGACATGGACAACCTGATTGAAGCGGCATACCGTCAGATTTTCTTCCATGCTTTTGCCGCAGACCGGGAGCGTTTCCTAGAATCACAGCTTCGCAGCGGTCAAATTAGCGTGCGCGACTTTATTCGTGGCTTGTTGCTATCCAATACCTACAAGCGCAGCTTCTATGACCTCAACAGCAACTATCGGTTTGTGGAGCAGACAGTGCAACGGGTTCTCGGTCGTGACGTTTACAGCAACCAGGAAAAAATTGCCTGGTCAATTGTAGTTGCGACTAAGGGTACTCAGGGTTTCATCGATGACTTGCTCAACAGTGATGAATACCTGGAAGCATTTGGATACAGCATTGTGCCCTATCAGCGTCGTCGGGTACTGCCCGGTCGCGCCGCAGGCGAAGTGCCATTCAATATCCAGTCTCCTCGCTATGATGCGTACCATCGTGCCAAGCTCGGTTTCCCACAAATTGTCTGGCAGTCTACTGTGCGCACATACTCTGCCGATAAGGTGAAGAGAGCAGGCGATCCAGCTGCATTCCTGAGCATGGCACGCAGTATTGCTCCTAAAGGAAATGCACCTCAATCAATTTCAGCATTGAACATTAACATTGAGGCTTCAGTGCCACGTAGATAGGCTTGGCAAACAAGCAATCACCAATCAAAAGACTGAAGGCGAGGAAATATTATTTCCTCGCCTTCAGTCTTTTGGATCTTCCATGTCCAAACCTAAAAAAACACCTAAAAAAACGCGCACAGTGGTTAGGCGATCGCCTAACCACTGTGCGCAAAACATCAATTCAAATCTAGTAATTAGCTGAGAGCGTTGATGGCATAGTCGATGTAAGAGTTGGCTTCAACAGCAGGATCGCCGCTTAGACCGTGGTTACCTTTGATGTGCTTCAAAGCTTCGATATACCAGCTAGGAGATAGATCGAAAGTGCGGTTGATTTCAGCAATACCACCGATCAAATAGTCATCCATAGGGCCTGTGCCGCCTACAACGCAGCAGTAGGTGACCATGCGGAGGTAGTAACCGATGTCACGAACACACTTGTCTTTGCCGGTTTGGCTAGAAGCAAAGTTAGGGCCAGTCATGCTGGTGGTGTAGGGGAACTTGCTGTATACAGCATTTGCAGCACCGGCAGCTAGGCTTGCAGCGTTAGCGCTCAAGGACTTAGCAGCTTGGAGGCTAGCGCCAGCTTGGCGGAAACGACCAAATGCAGTTTGGATTTCGGTAGAGCTAAGGAAGCGTCCTTGAGAATCGGCGGCGGCGACTGCTTCGGTAATAGGGGTTTTCATCTTTTACGTATCTCCAGAATATTTTTGTGAAATGTGTAGTAACAGACTTTTAACAAATTACGAATTATGAGGTAACCAAATCGAGTTACCTACAGGGCAGATCGGCGATTAGCCAACCGCAGCAGCGGCCTTGTCAAAGTAGCCACCCAGTTCAGCAATTAGGCTGGAGCAGTCACCACGGGTAACACCGTTTGAGTCGTTAGCAATTGCGATCGCAGCATCCTTCATTTTACCGATACCAGTTGCTACTGAAGCACCAGGAGTGCCAAGAGCTAGGTAGGTTTCGCGCAAGCCATTCAAGCAGCGGTCATCAAGAGCGCTAGAATCGCCAGCAAAGGTAGCGTAGGTGATGTAGCGGAGGACGATTTCCATGTCGCGCAAGCAAGCGGCCATGCGACGGCTGGTGTAAGCATTGCCACCAGGAGCGATTAGTTGGGGCTGTTCTGCAAACAAAGAACGAGCAGCGTTAGCAACGATTGTGGATGAGTTGCTGGTAATGCGGTTGACGATATCCATACGCTTGTTACCGTCAGCAACCATAGCGCTCAAAGCATCAATTTGGTCGCCACTTAGGTATTGGCCCCGCGCGTCAGCTTGGGAGACTACCTTTGCAAATGCGTCTAACATAAAATCTATCTCCTATATGTTTTTAAATTGACACTCTTCGTCTCATTGAGAACGAGGATTCTTGCTTCATCGGGAGTCATTCGACCTAGCCCTCTGCAAGCATCCACTGTGTGCCCCACAGCAGTTAAAAATTTGGTATTTCCCGCAGCACCATAGAAGCCTATGGCATCGTGCAGGGGCGAAATCTGAACTAAATGCCTGAAAAACCTGCATCCGTTCTTTCTGCGCATCAACCTCTTTTTTTATACTATGTCGTTGGATCGTTGTTTGTTACGAATTGTCAAGAAGACTTTACAGCCCCTTTAGCAAGCCGATTCCAGTTGTCTCTCTAGATCGAATAAAAAGCCGTGGATGTACTCCTCTGTCCACTCTGGGCCATAGAAGCGCGTAAACATGCCCCGCGCTGGATCTTTCTCGGCGCGGTAGCGGAGATAGCGTAATTGCGCCTGCTCGATCGCTTCTAAATCCAGTGGTTCAGTGACTGGTTCGGCGCGATCGCAAAAATCTAGATAGGCATTCAGATATTCTTTAAATGCCCCAAACACATGGGTTTCAACTGCTTCGGTTTCTTTGGGACGAGTCCAGAGAAAGGCAGGTGAGAAAAACTGACTCGCTTCGGCGGGGAAATCGCCGCCCCAGGGCAAGTGTTGCTGATACGACTCAAAGATCGGCAGGATGGGCTTTGTATATTTCGCTTGGTACGCGGCATCGTCGCGAAACAGTGGCTGCATATCCAAGGCGATCAGGTGTCCTCCGGGCAGCGTGACTAAATCTGCACCAAAGAAGGGCAAATCGTAGTTGAGATGCGGAAAAATTACGAAGTTCAGCACTTGCAGCGAGCCACCACCTTGAACGTGAGCAGCACGGATTTGCCGCAGCTTGGCAGACTGGTAAGCATAGCTGGTAGTAACTACTTCTTCCTGGTGCTTGCCTTTGCCAGTAATCGCGGATTTCGACTCAAACCCTTCTGGAATTGGGTAAGGCTGCAAGTCCAGGCGTTCGTGCAACAGGGCAATCGCATAGTCCAAAAAAGGTTGATATAAAGTCATATTATTTAGCCGCCGCCGCCGCTAAGGGCACAGCATCAGAAAATAGGAATTCATACAAAAAGCGCTCTGACCATTCATGGCCAAAATAGCTACTAAATAAACCAGAAGCCGGATCGCGATCGGCACTGTATTGGTCGTAGTCCTTTTGCGCTTGCACAATCCGCTGCACATCTGCTGGATCGGTGAAGGGAGTAGCAGCATCTAACATGCGCCAATACAGAGCTAGATAATCTGTAAATGCCTCCAGCACCCGCGTTTTTACGGTTTCCGTATCGGTTTTAGCAAACAGCAAATATTTCGAGAAATACTGATTAGCATCGTAAAACTTCATCTCCAGATCCTGCGCCAGATCGGGATATTTGTCGTGTAATTCTTTGAGGGGATGAATATATTTTTCTAGGTAAGCTTCATCCTGAAATAGTGGCTGAAAGTCCATCACAATCAGGTTTTTGACTTGACCAAATGACAGAAAATCAATGCCTAGTAATGGCAACTCGTAGTGATGGTCTGGATAAATCACACTATTAAAAATCTGGGCACTTGCCCCCGCATCGATGTAGGTGTAGCGGATTTTGCGTAATTCTGGACATTGATAGTGCCAACTGCGAATCGTAGCGGGATTTTTGCCGCGATCGCTCACCCGAGACTCCAGTCCTTCTGGAATTGGACGATTTTGTAAGTCAAATTTTTGAAACAGCGATCGTTCCAGATGACTGAGAAACGGCTTGTACATAAATTTCTTATCAGCAGATTTGTGGATGCATGTGCCTCAACCCTTGAGAATACGGGATGCTAGGGCAGAAGGTCATGAATATCTAGAATAAAGCAACAATCCGTAATGTTTGCGATTAGGCTCTAGCTAAGTTGTGCTGAATCATTTCTGCAAGCATTGGCTCGGTGACACAGCGCCGTTCGGAGCAATATGTCATCAAATAAACACCATTCATCATGCGTACCGTACTGACACGCACACGGAAATCATCTGTGATAAACCAGCAACGTTCTTGCCCCTGGTTTTTGTCATAGTCAGTATCGATCGTCAAAATGCCGTCTTGCCCAAACCAGTAGCGGCTAACCACGGGGATTTTTTCGACATAGCCCTGATTGCGCAACAGCTTACCCGATCGCCCCGTCTCATCATCTGGCAGATCGATTAACACTGCGGCATGGTCTGGATTTGGCGGCTGTTTATCCTGGTTATCTTGCCACATAAA
>JANMRU010000487.1:0-1734 GCA_031388585.1 Pseudanabaena sp. SOY_30_concoct_251
GGATGGGGAGTACCAGATGCAACAGTTTCGTGGCAATGATCGCATTATTTCTTTAGCCTTTCCAGAGTTGAATTTGACGACGGAGCAGGTATTTGCTGCAGGGGTGTAAGTTTTCAGGTAGAGGCGATCGCCTTCTCTTCCCCATTGCGATCGCACTCCCCCCTAACGATCGCTCAACCACGAAATTTTACGATGATCGCCCCTTCCCAGACAACACATCCACGATCGCCTTTCTCTACGATCACTCACCCACCAGATTTGAGATCGCAGTCATTCCCAACGTGCGATTGCCCTCAATGATCGCCCCACTATCTCTAAACCAAACAACCCTAATTGGCAATCGCACTGAAAACTCCTCAACCGCAGCCATCGCAATCAAACAACGGCTCTATCGCTCTGTGGCTGTGGGAAGTCTCCAATCTGCGGAATCTGGATGAGTCTTGGTAACCATCTAGCTTTCCGAATATTTAGAAAACGGAAACGATGAGGCGAACGATTTAATAGCAGATTTGGTTCATGAATGAAGGTCATCACCGCTTCAGCAAAATCCTCCCCTGGGCCTCCGGCAACGGAGTAATGGGAGAGAGGTTGCTCCACCCATTGAGGTGAATTCCATGTACTGGGCGTGATTTCATAGCTTGCTGGAGGTATTGTGCCCGTTGCTAAGGCGGCTGCAACTATCGGAACACCGACATCAAACAGCTGGGGTGAATTGCCAGATGTCCATCCGACCTCACGTCGATAATCGTTCATCATAGTTGGATCAACTGCTGAGGCTGGGTTAGCCCCACCAAGTGCAGCTTCTGCCAGTCCGTGTCCTAACTCATGACCAATCAATCGCCGAATGCTCTGATCGCGGGATGGAAGGGGAAGGGGTGCTCCTGGAGAGGAACCGGGTGAAGATACACCAATTACGACCGAAGGATAGGTGCCTTGTGTGTTACTACGACTGATAGGTAACGCAGCATTGAGCGTCGTTAATGCTCGGTAAATGGTCAGTTGACCCGCACCAAAGGATGCACCAACCGAAGGTTTGGCAATGGGAACACCAGTCTGGCTGAGTTCATAATTCATCTCAAAAAAGAGGATTTCAGTTACACGGGTTACTCCTCCGATCCCCCAGTTGAAGTCCTCGAAGCCTTGAATAATCGATTCATAAACAGACGAATCAGATCCAGGATCCCAGGATTGCCAATTGGAGATGCTAATGCCTCTAGATGGTTTTCCACTCTGAGGAGTAAGGCGTGATTCCTGCTCTCGTTGAGTTCCTGTCCTGATTTGAGTCACACCAAATCGCCGTCGCATGGTAGCTTCAAATTCAGATCGAGTCATACTGCTTGGGGTAACATTGGCTCCAGCCTGCTGCCGATATAACGCCTGATTTTGACGACTGATGGTTACAGGTGTGGGTGTATTCGATGGCTCTGTAATGCTTGCTGATAGGGCTTCCGCTTCATGTTCAGCTCTAGCAGAAGTGGAAGCCGTGCTGGATGTTGAAGGACTTCCCTGCTGCTGAACAATATGGGTCAATTCGTGAGCAAGGAGTTGTTTACCCTGTCTAGTTTGAGCAGAGTACTGACTTGCACCAAAGACAATAGACCTGTTGGGAAATAGGGGATAATAGCAATTAGTTTTATGTCATCTTTGCTAATGCTGAATCTGGAACGTATTCTCAAGCAAGATCGCCTGACGCGAGCGGTGACGGGACTGAACCGCAAAGCGTTCGAGGAACTG
>JANMRU010000112.1:0-22623 GCA_031388585.1 Pseudanabaena sp. SOY_30_concoct_251
CCTTCATCAAGCACCTTGGGTCTTCCCCTAGGGCTAGAACGGTCAAAGCGACCATCAACGATCGCGATCAAAAAAGTATCGTCCTCAGGTAATTGGCGATACATAAAATTTTGAAAGATGTCTGATAGATTTGTTTTCCCCTGAGCAGTTTCCTGTTTGAGAAATGTCTCGAAACTCTCAATCTCTCCAACCAGGCCTCCCCTCACCCTAGAGTCTACTTCCCGAAAGACCATCTGCGTAAAAACTGGGATAGATAGTCCGATAAACCCTACCATCAGTAAGGTATACCAGATCAGAATGCGCGTACGAGCTTCCCAAAAAAACCCACGTTTCCGTAGGAAGTAGTTAGTTTTTTGGATTCTGGTCGCAGTTTCGCGAGCTCTATGGGGTTTATGTTTTCCTGAAATCATGCCCTGAATTTCCCAAGTGTTTAGCTGGACAGATATGTGCCTGGTGAAAGATTATTTATGTTTGTGTTGTTTATGGACGGACTATTATCGTGGCAGTTCCCCTCAGTCTTTTGCTGTTTCGATGCGATCGCTAATCTACCCCAATAGTAAACATCGCCGCAAAGTTGGCAATAAATGCGCGATCGCATCTGGCTGTCGCAACACCGCTGCCGCAATCTGCATGAGCGGAGCAGCTAGATCGTCAACGCCAACTTCTGCCCTCCCATCTACAACCACAATGGGAATATCTATCGTGGTATGTGTAAGGGATTCTATTGCTGATAATTCCTGAGTCGAAAGTTTCTCCTGATTATGGAAAGTTATGAGTAAGGCATCAACACTACTAGACTGAAGTTGTTGTAAAATTAAATCGAGAGAGTGAGATACCTGAACGTGGAAGCCCGCCAATAATAAGTACTGTTGCAAAGATTGCGTCAGAATACCCGCATTACTAAAGTCAGCAATTAATACCGTTGGCAAGTGTAAATATCCCACCGCCTGGTTCACAATTCTGCCTAGTTCGAGTTCGTCAATCTGGCTTGACGAACTACTGATAAAGCTATACAGGTTTAATTTTGGAAACTCTAGCTTCAGTCTATCTATTCCTTCAACTCCAATTAATATTGGTAAAGATCGCAAGAAATTGCATCTGTTGATGCGTTCTAGTTTAGTGAAAATTTCTTTGGGATCGCAGTCCAGTAGAACTAAATTGGGATGCCAGATTTGGGTTAATATCTCACCTTGCTCGACATCATCTGCTTCTAAAAGGCGATGACCTAATTCTTGTAAATGGGTGGCGATTTCATCGTGTTGGCATTTACCCAAGCAAATAATTGTGAGCGGGTCGCGATGAATAGTTTCGGGCGACAAAAATATCTTTAAGTCGTCTGATTCAATCGGTTTAACCAAAATATCATCCGCCTGTTGGGCTTCGCGACTGCGATCGCCAGCCCCAACCATCATCGCGACGCGGATATGGCTAGTGGCAGTATCTTGTTTCAGTAGCGCTAGGACATCCCATCCAGATAGAACAGGTAAATCAGGACTAAGCAAAATTAATGATGGCTGCAAGCTTCTGGCTTTTTCGAGTGCTTCTGTGCCCGCGCGTGCTACCACAACCCGATAGCCTCTGCCCGTCAGCATGGACGACAATTTTTCTATATCTTCAGCCACATTGTCAACGACCATAACTAGCTGACTAGATGTAACAGTCACCTTGGATGCTGAGAATCGTTGTGGTGGTAGTGGTGGCAATAAAACTGTGAATTGACTACCTAACCCCACCTGTGACACAAAAGTTACATCCCCACCATGCAGTCGTGCCAGATGTCTGGTTAGCACTAATCCTAAGCCGGTACCGTCAAATCTTCGCGTCAGCGTATTTTCTAGTTGCTGGAATTTTTGGAAGATCAGATGTTGCTTTTCTTCGGGAATGCCAATGCCGCGATCCCATACAGTAAAAGCAATCCAGCCTTCCCAACGCCGTACGGTTATACCCGCTTCAGGTTGTTTAGCCTCCTCGCTAAATTTCAAAGCATTAGACAAGAGGTTGACTAGCATCTGCTGTACCTTCACACTATCGGCCACAATATTGGAGATTGCTGGATCGATGTCTAGTTGAATATTTAAAGCTGGAGATCGATCGGCCCAAGTGTTTTTATGCTGCAAGAGCTTTTGAGCTTGATCGATGCTTTGTGAGCATATCTGTTTCACCGAGACTGTGGCAGGATATAGCTCTAACTGGCCTGTTTCAGCTTTGGCGAGGTCAACAATATTATCAACGATCGCGATCAGATGACGACCGCTACGATGGATCAAACCGACATAGCGACTTTGCCGCTCCGTTAGATCGCCAAACGTTTTAGTCTCTAGCAGACTGGCCATGCCAATTACTGCGGTCAGAGGTGTTTTGAGCTCGTGAGTAATGCAAGCCAAAAACTCATCCTTCATGCGATTGAGTCGGATTAGATTGGCATTTTGCCCCGATAACTCTGTTGCCAGTTGCTCGCGATCCGTAATATTTTGGGCGATCGCCATTGATATTCCCTGCAAACTGCCCGACAGTTCGACGCTAAGCACCTGCCACGTGTTTATTTCGCCGCTAGGAATACTGCTAGGAATAGGACAATGATAAATTTGAGGGCGATCGATTGTTTGCTGCTCTAACTGCTGAATGCAAGGATCGAGGTAGCGCTGCCATTGTCGATTTGCACTCAAAATACTGCCATCAGGATTGTGAATCATCAATGGCAATGGCAAATGCTCAATTAAACTACGGAGCTGATCCAAAGATTGCTCCGTATCGGTTAAATTTTGCCAAGCGAGCTGCCTGACTAGGGGCAATACCTCCAGCGCTCCAACATACCTGTTACGGCGATCGACTAAAGCCCAAATGCTGGCTGAATGTTCGTACTGCGATACCCGTGCCAAAAATTCATTAATATTAGTTGCCGCTGCTATTGACGGTAAGGGTTGCAGATCTATATCGCCAAGTTTGCGCGTCTTACTTTCTGAGAAAGGATCTATATATAAATCATTGTGCCTATTGTCCAGATTGACCAAACTCAACAGACATTGCGAGTTAAATAAACCCTGGGGAAGGCGATCGCCACCCAGTACAACTACATAGGTATGACCTTTTTGGAGTAAAGAAATTGCCTCAACAACAGGTGTGTCCAAACCACAAGTTACCCCGTTAGTTTGAATAAATAGCTCTAGAGAATGATTTGAGGCGATAGAGTCCATGATAAAAAAATTTATATACTAGATCGACTCACGGCGATCCGCTAAATTTTAATTGCTTAACTTCCGATACCAAACAATCTCACACGGTTTAGCCATTTGAGTGAGAAAATAAAGCTTAAGATAAGTAACTGCGCGTTCAGAAATACTAAAAGTAAACCTTCTTCGGCTATTCCAACCGTGTCTTCTTCTCCAACTTTGCAAATTTGTTGCTTACTTTCAGGCTCTCAAGATCGCAATTGGCAGGAGCAAATCTATGAACTCCTGCCTGCCGATCGCTACAGCATTACTACCGTCACAAGTCTTGAAGCGCTAGGTGAACTGTTTCAAAGACGCGGTAATAGCCAGGACTGCCTGGTTGTATGTGACGATCGCGACGAAATTAGACATAGGATTGCCAATCTAGATGTACTGTTGCCGATGGTGATTGTGGCTAATAAGAAAGGTGATAGCGCCGAGAAATATAGCGACCCAGAGCCGCCTATTATGCAGACAGCAGTTCTAGGCATAGCTAGCGATCGCCTTGCAGACTTACCAGATGTGATCGATCTAGCGATCTCCACATTTCTAAAGCTGTCTCCGCCACAACAATGGCAACCGCACCTGAATCTAACTGAGTCAAAAGCATTTCTTTCTCTAACAGTGCAACAGCGACGCTTATCTGAAAAGCTCAAAGAAAGATTAGGGTACTTGGGTGTTTACTATAAACGCGATCCAAAACAATTCTTTCGACGATTGCCCAGCGAAGATAAAGAATTACTTATTAATCGCATCAAAGAGGTTTATCGTACTATCGTCTTGGAGTACTTTAAAGATAGTAATAGCAGCCTGAATCAACAAATAGATGAATTTGTTAATTCGGCATTCTTTAGCGATCTTTCAATTGCCCAAGTGTTAGAGATTCACATGACTCTAATGGAGGAATTTTCTCAAAAACTTAAGTTAGAAGGCCGCAGTGATGAGGTTTTACTGGATTACCGTATTACTTTAATTGATATTATTGCTCACCTGTGCGAACTGTATCGTAGATCAATTCCTAGAGAAACCTAAAGCAATGAGTTCTATTCGTAAAACATACGTACTTAAACTATACGTGGCAGGTAATACTTCCAACTCTGTCCGCGCTTTGAAAACCCTGAATGATATTCTGGAAAAGGAATTTCAAGGGGTCTATACGCTCAAGGTCATTGATGTATTGAAAAATCCACAATTAGCTGAGGAAGACAAAATTCTTGCCACTCCGACATTGGCTAAAATTTTGCCACCACCCGTCCGCAAGATCATCGGCGATCTTTCCGATCGCGAAAAGGTTTTAATTGGCTTAGATTTACTTTACGAGGAATTAATGGACGATGTCTAATTTGCCACCGCAAAATCAAGATCTGGGTGTACAAAAAATACGCACCATGATCGAAGGTTTAGATGATATTACCCATGGCGGCTTACCAATGGGTAGATCGACGCTCATCAGCGGTACATCAGGCACCGGAAAAACCCTTTTTGCCATGCAATTCCTTTACAACGGCATTGTCAGTCTTGACGATCATGGCATATTTGTCACATTTGAAGAATCACCATCCGACATCATTAAAAATGCCTATAGCTTTAACTGGGACTTGCAAAAGCTAATCGATCAGGGCAAATTGTTTATCCTTGATGCCTCCCCCGATCCAGAAGTGCAGGAAATCGTGGGGGATTTCGACCTGTCAGCTCTGATCGAGCGCATTCAGTACGCCATTATTAAGTACAAAGCCAAGCGCGTGGCGATCGACTCAATTACCGCAATTTTTCAGCAGTATGAATCGGTGGGCTTAGTCCGACGCGAAATTTTCCGCTTGGTGGCGCGGCTCAAATCCCTCGGTGTTACCACGGTCATGACCACAGAGCGCGTCGATGAATATGGACCAGTCGCCAGATTTGGCGTCGAAGAATTTGTCTCCGATAACGTGATCATTGTGCGCAATGTCTTGGAAGGGGAAAGACGGCATCGCACGGTAGAGCTATTAAAGCTACGCGGCACCACGCACATGAAAGGGGAATTTCCGTTCACAATGACGGGCAACGGCATTAATATCTTCCCGTTGGGGGCAATGCGCCTCACCCAAAAATCCTCAAATGTTCGCGTATCATCTGGCGTAGAAACACTGGATGAAATGTGTGGAGGGGGCTACTTTAAAGATTCGATCATCCTGATTACAGGGGCAACAGGCACCGGTAAAACCCTGATGGTCAGCAAGTTTTTGCAGACTGGTTGTCAAAACGGCGAGCGTGCCATCCTATTTGCCTATGAAGAATCTAGAGCCCAGCTATCTCGTAATGCTTCTTCTTGGGGTACCAACTTTGAAGAACTAGAAGCTCTGGGACTACTCAAAATTATTTGTGCTTATCCTGAATCAACTGGATTGGAAGATCACTTGCAATCGATCAAGTCAGAAATTGATTCTTTCAAACCATCGCGCATCGCGATCGATTCGCTCTCTGCCTTAGCTCGCGGTGTGAGCAATAATAATTTCCGCCAGTTTGTAATTGGTCTAACTGGGTTCGTCAAACAGGAAGAAATTACTGGATTATTTACCAATACTACCGACCAGTTTATGGGCTCTCATTCCATTACCGAGTCGCACATCTCTACAATTACTGACACGATCATTCTGTTGCAGTACGTCGAAATTCGCGGTCAGATGTCCCGTGCTGTTAATGTATTTAAGATGCGTGGCTCACGTCACGACAGCAAAATTCGCGAATACATCATTACGGATCAAGGTGCCCAGATTAAAGACTCCTTCCAAGGTTTTGAACGCATTCTCAGTGGCTCTCCCTCGCGTACAACCTTCGATGAAAAGAGCGAACTTTCCCGCATTATTCGAGGAGTGCAGTCGGATTCATCTTCTAGTTAGAGTTAGCATCAGCCATCATGCTTGCTTACAGCTAAATTAACTACCTCAAACTGTGAAATATAGGTTTTAGGGTTTTTTGTCGTGCTTTTGCCAAATATGTGAAGATTGATGCCAAAAATCTTAATTCTTGGATAAGAAATCTTCATCCTTAAAAAATTACTCCTACATTCAAGTCTTTAATAGGCTGATATTTGTGTGTATTCGGTCTAGGTAAAAGTTTAAAGTCTTCAAAGCAAGAGGAAAATTTTGTATGGCTGTAATTAGCGAAGCGCCATTTGACGGCACCCCTTTGGCGGATTTACTCAACGGAACTAGATCCGATGATTTGATGAATGGGAATCGAGGCGACGATACTTTAAATGGAGGAGACGGTGATGATGCCCTGAACGGTGGCTTTAATCAGGATTTGTTGAGTGGGGGAAATGGCAATGATGCTCTAGTTGGCGATCGCGGTATCGATACGTTGATTGGAGGAGCTGGGAGCGACACATTTGTAGTTGCAAGGGCACCTGGTGGTAGTGGCTCCACAGAAGGAGACTTTATCACTGACTTTAACCCATCAGAGGACAAGATTGGTCTAGGCAGTGGGATGACCTTCGACCAGTTAGATGTGCGGATCGAAGGTAATAATGCTCGCCTGTTTGACCGTGTGACCGGTCAGCCCCTAGCGATCGTGCAGAACATTACAAATTTAAGTGCGGCTAATTTCACCTCCGTCCCAGTAGGTGACTTTGGCGGTGGCAACTTTGACTTAAACGGTTTACCGGCAGGAGTAAGAGTTGTTGGCTTCTCTAACCTAGATCCACAGGGAGCATACTATCTTTCATCTTCAATCTATACTGACTACGCTACTCAGTTCGACACTCAGCAGAAGTTTGAATCATTTGACTTCCTGCAACCAGCATCGCCCAATCAATTCACGCGGGTTGGGCCTCTGCCTCATACTCATTTCAATGAGTTTGAGTGCTTCTTCGTGGTAGACGGTTCATTTACCTTCACGGTGGGAGAACAAGATGGCACGATCATGGAAGAGAAGGTATCTGCAGGCGAACTTGCCTATGGTCCGCAGGGAAGGGTTCACGGCTTCCGACTCGATCCAGGCACTGGCCCAGGCAGAATATACTCCTTCGCTTTACCTTCAGGGTTAGGACCATTCTTTATAAATTCCGGCGATCCTGTTGTTAATCGTTACGATCCAATTCCGCCAATTACTGTGGAGGAAATTAGTCGCACAGCTTTCTGGGCAGAGCAAAGAAGAGATGCTCTCTTCATTCCCGATCCCAACGATCCAACTCGTTCTGTAGATGGTCGTCCCGTACCTGTATTTCGTCCTGATTGGCCAGATCACAAAACGGTTAGTATCTACGATGAGAGGCTGGATAGCTTCACGGGGCCATTTGGCGAGACTCGGCGATCGCTACTCACACCCGAAGAGACTGGCGCAGTGACGGGGCAGTTTGCCTGGAAAGGCACGGGCACGCAAAAATTCGTGCAAGATCTAGCCAATCCAATAGTCCCCTTCTTTGGCCCCAATGAAGTAGCATTCCTCGATCCCAACGTTCCAGTCTTCCCTGGTGGCACGATCGAGTATGACTACATATCTCTGGAACCAGGACGAGACTTTGCTCCATTGTATGCAGATACTAGGGATGGATTCAACTTGTTCTACACCCTGGATGGCGAACTGTCGCTCCTCTTTGCTGATGGTAAGACGGTTACCGTACCGCCTTTGACATTCGTGCAAATCCCGAATGGGACAGCTTACTCGATCGCCAACTTGGGTTCGGCACCTGCTAATACTCTGGCGATCAATCCATTCAACGCCCCTATCCCTAGCAATCCCAGTCCTTTTCCCAACCCTGGTTTAGACATATTCACGTTCGCGCAGCCCCCTGACGGCTATTTACCGCTTCCCGCATTCGCTTAGGTTAGAGGTTCCGCTCCCAATTTGGGAGCGGGTGAGGGCAATTCTCAAGGCTTTAGCCATTCCTCTAGTTTGGCTGTCACCTTATCAGTAATTTGGGCGGCAATCTGGCTGCGTTTTTGCTGGCGCAGCCACTGCTGAAATTGCTTCTCGTATTCCTGGCTATCGGTTTGATATGTTGCCCAAGCATCTAGAGAGACTGGCAACCCCGAAACTAATAGGGGATAAACTGCCCAAGAAATGTGGCCAGAAGTGATGAGGTTAATCCCAATCAGAAAAGCATTGATCAGTGAATATTTGAGCGCGCGATCGCGAAATTTCTTTTTCCTGTAGACATCATAGTCAACTCGTTCTCGGTCTTGAAGGCTTTGGTTTAACCAATCCTGCTCTGCTAAGGCAAAATCAGCATCGCCAATCCCCAACTCAGAAGCAATTTCTCGCACCTGGTTTCGGGAAAGGTCTTGCCCCTGGGATTTACGGGCGATCGCCTTGTGCAAGATTTGCTGTACTTGTTCCTCGGTATAAAAGTCTGGCATAGCGAAGACCTGGTAGCTAAAGCAACTTTATGTGTACCATTTTAATTTAGCAATCCCTACATATAAAAAATATAAGGAGCGATCGATGCGCGAGCCAATCTGGCCTTATGTCACTCCTGGTATCCCTGACGACTTATTCGAGCGATTACCTGGCATCCCCATGAGTAAATGCGAAGTCAGGCTTCTGATGATCGCTCACCTCCGCTTACTGCCCAACTCCTTACTATGGGATATTGGCGCAGGCACAGGCACTATTCCCGTTGAAACTGGTTTGATGTGTCCTAATGGTCGCATTGTGGCGATCGAGCGGGATGAAGAAGTGGCGGACTTAATCAGGTTGAATTGCCAAAAATTTGGCGTAAAAAATGTCGAACTCGTTGTCGGTAGTGCTCCAGAGTGCCTCAAACAACTCGACCAAGTTCCCGATCGCGTCTGCATTGAAGGTGGTAGGTCAGTTAAAGAAATTTTGCAACATGTGTGGACGCGGTTGCCCTTGGGTGGCCGAGTTGTGGCGACAGCATCAACCTTAGAGGGTTTATATGGCATATCTGAAAGTTTTGCCGAACTGCATGTGCGCAATATCGAAGTTGTGCAATCCGCAGTTAATCGTTTAGAAACCAGAGGCAATCGCCAAACCTTTGCAGCGGTGAATCCGATGTTCATTCTGAGTGGCGAAAAACTGGAGTAAAGGTTCCCAAAAAATGGTCGTAGTGCATCTCCAGTATTGGTTTCGATAATTTTATCTGTGGTGTTAGGGATCGCAAAAAAAATGGTCGCAGGGGCGCAGCCCCCGTATTAGTTTGATAATTTTATTTGTGGTGTTAGGGATCGCAAAAAAATGGTCGCAGGGGCGCAGCCCCCGCATTGGTTTTAATAATTTTATCTGTGGTGAGCTTGATTGTAATTTGCCGTAACTGAAAATGACCTTAACGAAAGAGGCAAGGGGAAACTAGCAGAAAATGTTGAGTTTTGAGCAAAAGCTAGCATCGATCAACCACAGCTTCAAAGCGACGGGTTTGGGTATGCAAATTGAGCAACGCGGTGGCAAGCTGGTCCTCAGGGGAACTCTGCCACCCAAACCTAATCACCCTAGATTGCAAGCTCATCAGCAACGCATTAGTTTGACTTTGCCAGCGAACCTGGAAGCACTTACCCTCGCCACGCAACAAGCTAAGTTAATTGTCGCCCAGATCGCCCAGGGTAGCTTTAATTGGCAGGGCTATGGTGATTCTTTAGCAATGGATGTTGCGCGCGATCCTAGCCAGGACGCATGGAGCGATCGCATTCCCAGATTTGAGCAGCACTTCTACTCAGATCGAGGTAAGAATGCTTCAACCCGCACCACTTGGGAGACTGCGTACAAACCCTATTTCCGCAAACTAGTCACGATTGCAGAAGCCAAGCCCAATCTTAGTGCGGCTGAGCATATTTACCAAACTGTGTTAGGTACCGATGCGCGATCGCGATCGCGCCAGGTATGTTGCACCGCCTTAAAAGCTTTATGTGAATTTATTGACTTAGAGTTACCTTTTGATTGGCAAAAGCTTTGGGGTACTTACAACCAACAAAGCTTAAAAACGCGCGATTTGCCAGATGATGAAGCGATCGTGAATTGGTATTACCAGATCCCCAACCCAGCTTGGAAGTTTGTCTATGGCATTATGGCTACCTATGGGTTGAGAAATCACGAAGTATTTTTTTGCGATTACAGTAATTTACAAAATTTACAAAATTTGCAAAAAAATGACCCGCCAAGTAGTCAACCAAGTAGTAAAACCGTTAAGGTGCTAGAACAGACTAAAACTGGTAGCCATGAAGTCTGGCCATTTGTACCGGACTGGATTGAACAGTTTAATCTGCAAGAAGCCATCCTGCCACATGTAACCACCGATCTTTCTCGCACCACATTGCAGCGCATTGGCCAACAGGTAACCCGACAGTTTAAGCGCTACGACTTACCATTTTCGCCCTACGATTTACGCCACGCTTGGGCTGTACGCACAATTCACTATGGCTTGCCAGATGCGATCGCCGCCCAGATGATGGGACATTCGATCGCTATCCATACACGCACCTACCAGCGCTGGATTTCGCACCGCGATCGCCAGCAAGCAGTAGATGCAGCTTTACAAAGAATGAGGCTTCAAGAATGAGGATAAACATCAAAAATTACTAAGCTTTATGAAGGTAACCGCGATCCCAACATCCCAAGAATTAAATTACACGCGCAATCAGTCTACCTATGTTAGGATGAGGCTTAGTAGACTTATTCGGTCGTTTGCTTTGTTAATTTTATCTATTTACAGACTATCTCCGAATCGAGATCTCTACATTATTTAATTTCTGGAGACAGTCATCAATGTCAATTTATGTCGGTAATTTGTCCTACGATGTGACACAAGAAGACCTCAGCACCATATTCGCAGAATATGGTACGGTCAAGCGCGTCCAACTTCCTACAGATCGTGAAACCGGGCGGATGCGCGGTTTTGGTTTTGTAGAAATGGATACTGAGGCAGAAGAAACCGCAGCCATCGAAGCTCTAGACGGAGCAGAATGGATGGGTCGTGACCTCAAGGTCAATAAAGCTAAGCCCCGTGAAGATCGTGGATTTTCTGGTGGTGGCGGCGGCAATCGCAGTGGTGGCGGTGGCAACAGAACTTCTCGTCGCTACTAAGCCTAGCTTCTAAGAACCTAGCTTTACTATCTTTACTAATTTTGAGTGCAGGCAGTAAGTCTGCACTTTCTTATTTTTAGGTTTAGTTTAACTTCTATCCCAGAGAGTCCTTTTGCCAGATCTAGAAAGAATCAGCCAAATCTTTTCTAATGGGTGCCGAGGGGAGCGAAATATTTTTCCCAATAGGTTAGAGACCTATGTTTCTGTTTTAAGCATCGATGCAATTGTTCCGATAACTATACTAAGGAGGAATCAAATGACCCAGATAATTCTTGGGGTAAATGAAGGAATTGAGTCAGCTTTGCGACGATTTAAGCGGCAGGTGATCAAGGCTGACATTTTCGCGGACATGAAGAAGCATCGGTATTTTGAAACACCGTTGCAAAAAAGTAAGCGGAAGGCAGAGGCTAAGCACAAACGCAGAAAATATAAGTCTAGTTTTCGGGCTAGATAGTATTGGTACGTGTTTGGATTGGGTGATTTGTTAATAAGTGTGGGATTCTCACATTTTGTAGATATATTGCATCGTCTGCGCGGGCTGATCTCTCTGTATTAAGCTAAAGCTAGTGGTCTGTCAATTTCTAGTTGACGAGCACTAGTCCTTCTAACTTAAAAATACACGGGCGGGAAAAATGTCGGAATCTTTATTCGCAGAAGCGCGGCAAAGGCTAGAGTTAGCCTTGCAGCATGTGGAAATATCTGAGGATGCTGTCGAGCAACTCAAGTATCCCAAGGCTAGCCTCCAAGTTTCAATACCCGTACGAATGGATAACGGTTCTCTGAAGGTTTTTCAGGGCTATCGCGTTCGGTATGACACTACTCGTGGCCCAACCAAGGGAGGCATCCGATATCATCCCAGCGTTTCTATGGACGAAGTGCAATCGCTAGCATTCTGGATGACCTTTAAATGCGCAGTACTAGATTTGCCATTCGGCGGCGCGAAGGGTGGCATCACGATCGATCCCAAGCTGCTATCTAAGTTTGAGCTAGAGCGGCTCAGTCGCGGCTATATCGATGCGATCGCCGATTTTATTGGCCCTGATGTTGATATTCCTGCCCCCGATGTGCAGACCAACCAAATTATTATGGGCTGGATGATGGATCAATACAGCATCATCCAGCGCAAGATTACACCTGCGGTAATTACGGGTAAGCCTTTGACGATGGGAGGTAGCGTCGGGCGCGAAACAGCTACGGGCATGGGTGCATATTTCGTAATGGAAACGCTCATGCCTAAATTTAAGCTGGCGCGGGAAGATACTACCGTGGCCGTCCAGGGGTTTGGCAATGTGGGAGCTGTCGTTGCCGATCTTTTATGTAAAGCTGGCTATAAGGTAGTCGCCGTCAGCGATTCTAAAGGCGGCATCTATGCCAAACAGGGATTAGATATTCCCAGTATTAGGCAATTTAAAAATTCGACGCGCGATTTTCGGGCTGTGTATTGCGAAGGAACAGTTTGCAATATTGTCGAACATGAGATTATTACGAACGAACAGCTTTTAGCTCTGGATGTGGATATTCTGATTCCAGGCGCTTTAGAGAATCAAATTACCGAACATAACGCCGATAACGTGCGAGCAAAATATGTGTTTGAGGTCGCCAACGGCCCAATTACGCCTGCTGCCGACGAAATATTAGAGAAGAAAGGCATTCGGGTATTTCCTGATATTTTAGTCAACGCTGGCGGCGTCACGGTCAGTTATTTTGAATGGGTACAAAATCGCAGCGGTCTTTACTGGACGCTAGATGAGGTGAATGGTCGCCTCAAGCAAAAGATGGTAGAAGAGACTAATCGCATTTGGGCGATCGCCGAGCAGAAGTCAATTTCGATGCGCACGGCTGCCTACGTCCATGCCCTTAATCGGATTGGCGAAGCGATCGGAGCCAAAGGTACGAGGGACTACTACATTAGCCAGTAAAAATCATCGCGTTGAATGTATTTGCGCAATTCTATTCTGCAAGATCAAGGTATCGGTTCAAGATGGACTGAACTTGTTTGATTGTTGCCGCATCTAGTTGCCCCAAAGGTTTGATTAATCTTCTTTTGTCAAAAGTCATGGGTTCGATCGCTACAATAAAGCTCTCTACATCAAGCCCATTTTCTTTGGAAGGTGGCACAGGAACTAAAACTGAGAGCAAAATCTCATGATGTGGTTTTGTCGAAGATAAGGGTAAGACAGTGACTTTACTGCGTTGATTGAAGGCTGTTCCAGAAATAATTACGGCAGGTCTAGTTTTGCGAATTTCTGTACCGACGGATGGGTCAAATCCTACTAGCCAGATGCTTCCCAATCGGTAATTGCTGCTAGTTCGCATTCCTCATCCCATCCCATATTTAAAGTATCTAGCTTAAGGCAAGCCTCTACCATTAAGCTTTGCTCTTGCTGCTTACGCCATTGACTTAGCAAGATTTCTACTAATTGACTGCGATTATCTACATGTTGGTCTACGTAATTTACCAACTCATCTGGTAGAGATATGGATACTTTCATAGCTGATTAACATTTGCTACTCGCATTACTACTAAAGGTAGCATAATCTGTATGTATTGCATTTGGGCGATTGCGGAGGGAAAGTCAATCTCTATGCGCACGGCGGCTTACGTTCATGCCCTTAATCGGATTGGCGAAGCGATCGGAGCCAAAGGCGCGAGGGACTATTACATTAGCCAGTAAAATCCTAATTTGGAAAAATCATATTCACTCCTCATAGATTTTTACCTCTTGCTGAGTAGCGCAACGAACAGAAATTAGGCGGACTGCTTCACCACGCATGGGGTAAACAACGACTAAGAGGAATCCTGAGTTTCCCGTTCCCACTGCGATAAGGTGTTCCTCGTTAGACCGTCTGCGCTAACTCAGATCTTGCACCATCCTCAACTCTTCGATTATTAAGCTCGGAACTTTACTGAAGTCGCCGGTATTTCGGGTAAGTAAAACCAAGTTGTTAGAAATGGAGATAGCGGCAATTCTCAAATCCATTGTTGCCACACGAACTTTCTGTGTCCGCATCTCATCAAATATTGCAATTGCTTCAGCATCAAATGGTAAAATCGGAGCCTTTGCAAAACCCTTGAGAGTTTCTAACAACAGTGCGTATCCACGAGCGATCGCCGTCGCACTACCTATGCTTATCGGATACGACTTGAGAATCTGAGCGATCGCCCGATCCAACTCCAACTAACCGAGCAAATACCTAAAAGCCGCCACGAAAAGATTGAAGTACGCTTGAGCACTTCTAGCCCGCAAATTCAAGCAGGCGAAATGGGATTAATGGAATGGTCGCTTGTATTAGAACCAAAAGCTAAGCAAGCGATCGACTATCAGTTTGCGGTCGAACATCCTGCTGATTTGCCTGTAGCAGGACTAAACATATAAACTGGTCAACGTCGTTGCTTTGGTAAAATCGCTCATGAATTCAGACAACCAACCCTCTAATGGCGAACCGAGCGATCGCAGCGAACAAGACGATCTGGCTATTCAGAATTTAGGGCTGCTACCACCGTCTAGAGACTCAGCCACAGGAGCGATCGCTCGGTTTTTAGACGATATTTACGGTGCTTTATTTACCCCAACCCAAACCTTTAGAGGTCTGAAATTGCAACCCTCGATCGTCGAGGGTCTGGGCGCGATCGCGATTCCAAATGTTTTAGAGTGCTTCCGCACAAATCAATCGCCATTAGAAATACCCCAGACCCTATTAGGGGCTTTAGCTGGCTGGCTAATATTTGCAATTCTAATCCAGCGGCTTGCCAAAGTATTTCAGCGATCGGACGATCAAGTCGATCTGAAGGTATTAATGACACTTACTGCTTTCGGCAGTTTACCTTGGATTTTTATTGGCCCTGCTTTAAGTCTGGGTGGAGAATTGGGCAGCATCTTAGCGTTGTTTGTAATGCTGTGGTTTCTGATTTGGCAAGTACGGGCGGTATCAATTGCGATCGACGTTCCCTCGGAGCGTTTACTGCTTTTAGTCCCACTGGCGATCGCTGGAGGATTTGTGGCAATTATTTGGGCTAGTAACGTAATTGGCTTACTTGTTAGTGTTGCAAGTTACTAGCCCCGTCTAGCAGCTTTATTTCTCTCTTTTTAGCAGTGCCGTAAAGCGCTTTTTCAGTGGCTCTAGTTTGGCCAGGGATGCCTTGAGTTTCGCTTGAATCAAATTACCTGGCTTTGGTTGCGGACGCACAGCAACCTCGATCGCCTCATCATTAAATTCCTTAAAACGATAGCCATACTCTAGCTGGTCTTGGTGCTGACGCAGTTTAGGATAAAGGCGCAGGATCCCTTTACGTAGCTCTTCTTCTTCCTGATAAATTGCCAGACTGATTTTACTGCTGCGATCGACAGCCATCGAACCAGCGGGTATCCAGTGCTCCTGACCGTTAATCCGCACATAGATATTAAACTCTGGCAAGCCTGAGCTTTTCAGCTCTTCATATTTTTGGTTAGCGGCGGTGCGCTTCGCTTTATTCTTTTCAGCTTTAGGCTTGGGAGGCTCAACTTTGCCAAATCCTACAGGAGTTGTCATGGGCTTAGATATACGCTTTTACTATATATCTACGCATCTTACTGGCAAAATTAATTGAAAAGCAGTAGCCTTTCGGTAGAAGTTGAAATTTTTTTTAATGGAATTGCAGGCAGCGCCGAATTAGATGCTTTCAGAAAAGACCCTAGAAATTATACTCTTTTTCGATGCTTTTGGGAAACTTTTTTTGACGAAACTGCTTACTAATGCTAAGGTGCATTCAAAATGTTGTAAATAAGCTCCCAACAAAACATATGGCAGAAATTCTTGGCGATGCCACTAACAATTTTCTGAATGGCACAGATGCTAGCGATAACATTCGTGGTTTAGCAGGTGGTGATACCCTTCGTGGTTTAGCAGGTAACGATATTGTCAACGGTAATCTGGATAATGACAATGTCAATGGCAATGCTGGTGATGACTTCGTCTATGGCGGACAGGGGAATGATTCAGTCTATGGTGGACAGGGTGTTGATGTTGTAAACGGAAATGATGGCGACGATCTAATCATCAATGGCAATATTGGTAATGACTCGGTCTACGGTGGAAAGGGTAACGATATTGTCCGTGGCGGACAAGACAATGACCAGATCTTTGGTAACGTTGGTAATGACACAATGTATGGCGATATCGGCAATGATACGCTGACTGGCGGCGAAGGTAATGATGTATTTGCCCTCGTTGCTGCTACAGGTCCTGATACGATCGCCGACTTTGTGGATGGCCAGGACAAAATGGGCTTAGATGGTTTGACCTTTTCCGATCTAGCGATCGCCCAGGCTGGCAGTGATGTCACGGTTTCCAGTGGTGGAACGATATTGGCAACCATAATTGGTGGTGTTGCCGCTAATTTCACGGCCGACGATTTTGTCAGTCTTGGTAACGATACTGGTAGCGGTGGTGGTGGTGGTGTAGGAAATAATGTTTTGGGTGGGGATCTGCCTGAAACTATTGGTACTACATCTTCATCAACAGTCACAGGATTACCTGCGAATATTGCCACTAGCTCTGCTGACACGATTAATGGCGCTGGTGGCAACGATACGATTAGCGGTCTTGACGGAAACGACTCAATCGTGGGTGGTGCTGGCAATGACTCGATCGCTGGTGGCGGTGGTAATGACTTCGTTGATGGTGGAAACGACAATGACATTATTGATGGTGGAGCCGGTACCGATACCATTCTGGGTGGAGACGGTAACGACTCCTTGAGTGGTCTGGATGGCAATGACTCCATGAATGGAGGAGCTGGTGATAACACATTATTAGGTGGAGCTGGGACAGATAACCTCACTGGGGGAAGTGGGATAAGTGTGTTCGCTTTCAGCGCTTCGACAGAAGGTACTGATACGATTACTGATTTTGTCGCTGGTACTGACAAGATTAGAATCTTGGCAAGTGGATTTGGTGTTACGACTACCCCCGCCACGATTACAACTGCAATCAACTCGGATGGCTTTTCGCTAATCTCGGCGGCAACTGCTCCAGTCGCAGTAGGTGCTAACCCCAACTTCCTCTTTGACGAGACTACTAAGTTCTTGAAGTTTGATGCTGATGGTGCTGGTAGCGGTGCCGCAATCGATTTGGCTTTCCTAACTGGTGTAACAACTTTGGCCACTACCGATTTCACATTTATTTAGTGCTGATTTAGCAGCCAGATCCAGCTTAATTCTGGAACTGATATCATATGCTGAACGGTTCTAAACATCTAAATTGCGAGGGGGCATCTAAATGATTGCCCTCTTCGCAGTTCAAATGGTGCTTTAAGCCAATCGAAACAGGCAAATTCAAATACTCCAAATACTCCAAGTAAACAGATGGGATACTGCAGAAATGTCATCGAAGAACTTGTAATCGAAGAGGCTAGAGTCCAAATCGCTAAGTTAGCTCCTGGCATGAGGAAACAAGTTAATTTGAGTGAAGCGATCGCTTATTCTCTTAATCGCCTTCCGCCTATGTATGCGACGACCCAAAATGGTTGGACGCAGCAACTCAAACGCGCTCGCAGTGAGATGATTACTCAGGTTCGAAATGTGGTTTCCCGTGCGCTGCTCAACGTCCAACCAGATCCCTTACGCATTACCGATCCGTTGCCAGAAACTGAGATGGAAGGACAAACGCGATCGCTAGCACGTCTACAACAGACTTTAGAACTCCCTGCACTCAAATGGAAGGATGTGCCAAAAGCTGTCGCCGCCGCCATGTCAAATATCCGCATCAAACCGCCTACTGGAACTTCAAGTGTTGGAGTATCTAGATTGGGAGCAATTAATGTTAAAGCATATTTACAGCGCTCCAAGACTCGTACTAGTCGTCCTGGCACTAATGTCAAAGAGTCGGAGTTAGAAGCGAAGGATTTTGCCGCCTACATGGCTGGTGCTGCCTACGGCTATAGTAATATCCTGGAAAAGTTGGTAGCATCGATCGCAACACGGCAGATGGCACGCCTCAGTGCTGAATTAGCGGAGCGCATTCCCATGGAAGAGGTTGTTGCGTATACCTTAAATCGCTTGCCGCCGATGTATGCTACGAGCAATCGCGGATATGAAGCTCTGCATGTTAGAGCTAAAGCCGAACTTGCTAGTCAGATTATTGCAACTATGCGTGATGGCTTGATGAAGGTCGGTCAGACTCCTTATCAAGCAACACCATCTCTCCCATTTGATAAATATATTCACGAGCAAGATTTGGCTCTAGTTGAACTTCAGCAAATCCTCGGGCGTGATGACATCACCTGGCACAATGTCGCTGATATTGTTGCTGAGGTATTAGAGCTTTAGAGAGCCTTCTAGCGTGGCTGATTGTTGGGAAGTACTACACTCTTTCTCCCACTCAGAAAATAGACGATCATTTTCCCTTTACCTTTGATCGCGATGGCTCCGCGTTCTTGAAATAAATATTTATCTTGTAACAACTCATAGGTGGCGGCAGTTACCTGGATGTGGCCGGCCAAACCATGGGACTCCATCCGACTAGCGGTATTGACCGTATCCCCCCACAAATCATAGATAAATTTTTTGATGCCGATTACGCCAGCGACAACAGGCCCGGTATTGATGCCAATGCGAATTTTGAACGGTTCGTACCCAGTACTAGTAAAGCGATCGACTGCCTGTTGCATCTCGAGTGCCATGTCAGCGATCGCCTCAGCATGATCGGCGCGGGGTAGTGGCAAGCCACCTACTACCATGTAGGCATCACCGATTGTTTTGATTTTTTCTAGGCCATATTTTTCGGCAAGGCGATCGAAATGCGAGAAGATTTGATTTAGCCAATTGACCAATTCTACAGGTGCCACTTGTTCTGATAGTTTTGTAAAGCCCTCAATATCAGCAAATAGAACGGTGACATTTGCGAAGCTATCGGCGATCGTGTAGTCGGTATTCTCCGACTCAGCTTGCTTTAATTTTTGAGCGATCGGTTGCGGCAAAATATTCAGCAACAGGCGATCCGATCTATCTCTTTCCCACTTAAGAGTGCGATCGTGAATAAAGTCTTTGCGCATGTAAGACTCAGCAGAGTAGCTGGCAAACATGCCAATGATATTAGCTGTCAGTAGGTAACCTGTACTGTTAAACAGAACATGCATTGGTACGTGAACGATCCAAATGTCAATTACCGTACTTGCAAGTGTCATCAGTAATGAAGCTGCTGTGGCATAGATAAACCTCAGCTTGATCAGGGTGTGTGAATAGGAAAGCAGTAGAAGTAAGCCTGCATGGTAATCATCGCGGATTGATAGATCTGCGACCATCCCCAAAGCTAGCAACACTAAGCCTGATAGCACAACCATTAGGCTTAGTAGTGGTTGTGAATACTGCCTAAATTGCGCTAAAAAGCTACTACGCAATGTGGCGATCGCACCGAGACAAATGCTGTACCTCAGAAACCATAGGGGCGATCGCGCTGATGGTAATAGCCAGAGGTCGATAAGACCGAATCCCCCATAAACAATTACGCCAATAATCAAAGCAATTCGAATATGACCTATCGATTTCTGAAAATAATCCTCTAGATATTCATCTTCAAGTTGGATGGGAAACTGCAGAGTGAGAGGATGGACCTTCATATTTGCAGGTTCACTATTTGCCTGTGCGGAATCTAACTGAATTACCGTGGGAAGGTAAGCCCTCGGCCTCAGTGAGAGCTGCAATTGCACCTGACACCTCTTCTAGAGCCTCGGGGCTGTATTGAATAATACTCGAATACTTCATAAAAGTTTCGACACTGAGAGCAGAGGCATAACGGGCGGCACCAGCAGTTGGTAATGTGTGATTGGGGCCAGCTAAATAATCTCCTACGGCCTCAGGTGTAGAGTGCCCCATAAAAATAGCCCCAGCATGACGAATTAGTTCTAGCAATTCCCAAGGCTCTTCAATTTCTAACTCCAAATGTTCGGGAGCAAATAAATTTGATAATTCGGCAGCAGTTTTCAGGCTATCGACAACTACGATCAGGCCGAAATTTGCGATCGCTTTTTCGGTGAGCAGGCGACGGGGGTGGTTTTCTAGCTGTCGTGCCACTTCTTCGACGACGCGGCTAGCAAGGCGGCTATCAGTGGTAATTAGAACTGCTGCGGCCATTGAATCATGTTCGGCCTGCGCCAGTAGATCGGTTGCCACATAAAGCGGGTTTGCTGTATGGTCGGCAATCACCAGTACTTCCGATGGCCCTGCGAGAGAGTCAATCCCGACGCGTCCGTACACTTGTTTTTTGGCAAGTGTGACGTAGATATTGCCAGGGCCAGTGATTACATCCACTTGTGGAATAGTTTCTGTGCCATAGGCTAAAGCCGCGATCGCCTGGGCGCCACCAACGCGATAAATCTCATCCACTCCCGCTATTTGAGCGGCCACTAAAACTGCTGGAGCCAGTGTCTTGTTTGCGCCAGGTGGAGTAACCATGACGATGCGTTTAACACCAGCTACAACGGCAGGTACGGCGTTCATCAGCACTGTACTTGGATATGAGGCCGTTCCACCAGGCACGTATATTCCTGCTGTATCGATCGGAGTGTAGCGTTTGCCTAATACCACTTCCTTGTCTCCAAACTCTACCCAACTTTTGGGAATGCGCTGGCGATGAAATGATTCTATGCGCTGGTGTGCAGTTTGAATTGCGGCAAGCAATTCTGGTTTCACCTGTTGAAATGCCGCATCAAGTTCCGAGCCACTCACGCGCAAATCGGCCTGAGTGAGGGTTTGACCGTCAAATTCAGCCGTGTAGTGCAGTAAGGCCAGATCTCCCTGTCGCCGAACAGCCTGAATTACTTCACTAACCGTGGCTTCTTTATGGATTACCTGATCGTCATGGATGCGATCGCAGATCCGTTTCAGTTCGGTTTCTGCTTCAGTCCGCTGAGTGATTATTCGCAGCATAGTTTTGGCTAAAGAAGCGAGGATTAATCCTAGCTTAACCTGAATGAGGAGGTTATGGGGTGTAGGTTTTAGGGTGTTTTGAGTAGAGTTCTACCTTTGATAATCTCCAATATTTCAGCGAAATGACTGAGAGAACGAAATGCTCTGATTTAGTAAGGGCACTAGTTGTCAGGTTCTGTACTGCTAAATGGAGCTGGCTGAACTGCGAAAATTATCTGTAATTGTTCGTAGATCTTCTTGGCCAGCAGATCGTTAGCAGCATTGGTAAGGTCAATGGGGTTAAGGAATGCTGGCTCTTTATAATCTTTGAAAAGCCTATAAAAGTTGTAAAGCTTGACGTTAGAAAACTCTTTTTTCGGCTCTTTAGGTTGCAAGACGGCATCTAGTTCGTTGAAGGCATTTTCGGCTCGGGTTGGATATTCCGCGCCTAAATCCCTGAGGATTTTCGATTCATCTGCGGTTAATAAGCTCTTTTTACCCGTGATCTCTGGCTGAATCATCACGAGAGTTTGGGTGCCTGATGTCAGTTTCGCCACTTGCTTCAGGTTGTAACGATAGCGCTCGATTCTCATTTTTAGTTCTTGGCTATCTGCCGTAAACTGATCTGCTTTAAAGGAAAGGTTACCGCGATCGCTAGCAGGAAAAACCCAGCGTCGAGTAGCTTTAACCAAATAGAGCGAACCGAACCATTGATCGAATTGTTGCGAAACATAGCGACCGTAGTGCTCTGAGGGGTTTTGTAAGATCCGATCAAAGTTGGCAATCTCTCTAGCTACCTCGTTACTAGGCGATCGCAGGTCTTCATAACCATTGAGAATAATTACACAGTCGGGGCTAAATGCCATCACCCGATGCACTAATAGCGCTAACTCGTTGCCAGAAGTATAACCAGGTGCCGCCGCCGTAATTACACGATAATCTCCTACTTTCAGGCGATCGGGCAAAGATTGAATGGCGATGACCTGTTCCGCAAAGTAAGGAGTTTCGGCAGGTTTAAATTTTTCTGGTTGCCTGGCTTGAGCCTTCAAGCGATCCTGTAGTAATACCTGGAGCTTTGCTGCTAGCGTTGCCTGATTGCTGTCGGCCATTTGGCCAAACGCTGTAGAATTCCCAATCACAAAGATGCGCATTTCGCCCTTAGGCTTAGCAAAAGGCAAATCCCCAACTTGACGAAAGCCATGACTATCGATTTGCCAGAACTTGTGGGTTTGGTTGGGAACGAGTTCGTAACCCAAGAGTGGGCTGCGTCTAACTTGCAGATCTCCTGTTGAAGATGTCAAACCAGGGTAGGGTTTACCGTTAGCATCCTCAAGCTTGAGAGTGTAGGCTGATGCCGTAGAGCCACTCAAAGAATTCTCTAACTGTTTAGTGGTGCCAGTGACAAATACAACACCGCGCACCAACAGCTCAAGCAGTAATAAAGCTAAGGGTAAACCCTACCCTGGTTTGACATCTTCAACAGGAGATCTGCAAGTTAGACGCAGCCCACTCTT
>JANMRU010000114.1:0-1194 GCA_031388585.1 Pseudanabaena sp. SOY_30_concoct_251
TGGTTAGAGCACCACGTTGACATCGTGGGGGTCACTGGTTCGAGTCCAGTTGTGTCCATACCTTGAAAGACAGTCTCAGAGAGGATTTTAGCTTTTATCTATACCAACTCAAAGCCTTGTTATTGAGAATGGGCTGCTATATTTTGCTACGTTTTAGATGGTTTTCGGGTACGATCTGGTTATGGTGTTTCGTACCCAACGTATGAGTAAAAGAAGTATTGTTAGCATTGAAGCACTGGTCGATCGCGGCTTGAGGTTACGCTTGAGAAATAATGGCAAGCTTCTCTGTCTGGCGTTAGGACTACAGATAGTCTGACCAATCGCACCGTAGCGGAAGCTAAAGCTAGACAGATTGAGTTAGATATTGTGTCTGGGCATTTCGATGAGTCGCTAGATAGGTATCGGGTGCAACCACTGGCTGAGGAACGGGTGTCTGTCCGTACCCGCATTATTCGAGCGCTTCATGAAGGAAAAGGAAAAAGATGTCTACAAGCGCACGATGGAAAATACCAAGCAGAATTAAAGTGCGGCCCAAGCAATCTCCCAAGCCTTTTACTCGTGAAGAGATCGGCAAAATTATCGAAGCTTTTAGGTCTGACTGCTATTACAGTTACTAGCGACACTCTCGAATCTGAGGAATAATAACGAATCGCCGATTCGATTACCTCTTCGGCAACACCCGCTTGAACGTTCCCCGATTGAGGAGATTCAGGTTCTCGATTGTGACGTTCGTTCCGTTGCCATCCGCACCAACGTTGAAAGTCACTGCACTTAAGCCATAAGCATTCTCTCCTTCGGGCTGATAGGTAAATACGTTGCCGTTATAGTGTTGCAACGGAAATGCTTTTTGGTTGGGCCCCTGGCGAAGCACCAGTTGACCATCTCGGACTGCGATCGCCATCTTACCAAAATAATCATTTTCATAGCTGCCTGCGTAAGCGCTAGCAGGTAGAGCAGGCGAACGCTGCGCGGGTGGCTTGGCATAGTCAACCAGCGTGCCATAGGTGGGCTTGTCGAGTTCTGCAAAGCCTTGTCGGTATAGCTCGATATAATCCCGTTGCATCTTGCCGTATTGCACCAGATCCAGGAAACTCACAGCGATCGCCTGCTCTACCTGCTAGCGCTTACGCAGGCAGCTATGAAAATGATTATTTTGGTAAGATGGCGATCGCAGTCCGAGATGGTCAACTGGTG
>JANMRU010000102.1:0-3308 GCA_031388585.1 Pseudanabaena sp. SOY_30_concoct_251
CAAGACTGGACAAACAAAGCCAATTTCTCAGCTTTGGGATAACCTTGATGGAAATTGATAAGCCCACTGTTCAAGTCGAATTTGCTGCAACCTTTGAACGTCAGTTCCGTATTCTGTTCAAACGCGATCGCAAAATTCGCTCAGATGTTCAAGTTGCGATCGAGCAGTTGCAATCTGAAGAAATTTTAGGCGATCGCTTATCGGGGTTGAATGTGGTTGTTTTTAAGGTGCGGCTAAAGAATAGCGATATTCAAAAGTGAAAAAGTGCTGGTTATCGGATTATTTGTCAGGTTGAAACATCCACTAGAATTATCCTGTTATCCATTTATTCTAAATCCGATCAATCAAATATCTCGGCTACTGAGATTGAGCAAATTGTTGAAGCATTCAATCAACAAGTCCAAGAAGAAGAGCAGTCATAAATTTATTGTGCAGACGAATGATGGAAAAAAGAACGATGACAAATTGCCATGAGATTGATCGCACATAACTAAGAAGGTGCATCTCGATTTTGCGCATAGTCTGGCACTTTAAACGATTAAACCTCGTTTGTTAGAGGTCGCGAAAGTTTTGTGAGTTAGGATTTGTGGTGGGTTTACGGGGCGATCGAGATTGAGCAGAGATAGCTTTAACTGACTTTTTCTGAGGAAGAAAAACTGTGCGATTTTATGGAGCACCAAAGTAAAATTTGTTTTCGGTTGGGTCGATCTCAAAACGAATTCTCTCTAGAAAACCTGCTTGACCAAGAAATGATGGAAAGTCATTCCATCGCTCAGCGTCATCTGGGACAAAAACGGTGGCTTCAATATCTAGATCGTCCCCTTCATCAGCTCTAAGCGTAAACCTTAAACGTGCGATTTTACCTGCTAATTTTATGCCTCTAATCAGCATATTTTCTTCAAATAGCATTAATTCTGGAGTGAAACCAGCAAGATTCGCAAATCTAGGATTAAGGATGACATAAGGTGCACCTGTGTCAAGGACAGCTTCTATTTTATAGCCACTGATAGTTTCTATCGGTATGATGATGCGGTTTGTTGTTTCATCATTTATGGGGCGATAATCATAGCGTAATGCTCCTGAAGCAAAGGAAGTGCCGCTTGTAAATTGCAACAGTTCCATTAATAGATCAAAGTTATAAATTTCCCTTTTCCATCTACAGGATCGATTTTGCTTAGTAGTTCTTCTGATGAACTTGCATCAGCTACAAGTCGATCGCCTTGTAAGACAACCCATCGACCTCGATATGTTTCACGATTTGCCTTGATCCAGCTTTGGCTTAATGCAGTATTGGGATCGGGAGATCGCTTCACGCGAGTAATTTTGGTTTCAGGTAAAATTCGCTCTGCCATGACATTAACCCAATAAATACTAGGTGTACTTTACCTAATTATAGCGCTCTCATTTTCACTCTACGCGATCGCCTCACCGAAAATCTCTAAAGATTGATTGAATTTTAGCTGAACATTGAGATTTATGAATTATGACTGGCTGAGCAGTTAACTGGAGAGGAGATTCAAAAAATGATAAACGATTAAACCTTTTGTGTTGGAGGTTGCGAAGGTTTTGTGAGTTAGTATTTGTGGTGGGTTTGCGGGGCGATCGCTGAAAAGTAAGGAAACTAGGGCGAGGAAAAAAGTAAAAGTAGGATTTTATGTTTTTGATCGGGAACTGATAAAATGAGAAGGAAGCATACGCAAGAGCAACGCCTATGATTACTCAAACAATGGTACAGCCTTCTTCTTGGGTCGAAGTTGGCATTGAGATTCAGAAGGTTAGAGGGCTTAATCTTTTCAAATTTACTAATGAACTGCAAGCTCGCCTCGAAACTCTTATTGATCGTCAAAAAGCTGATAGTCTGTCCCAAATAGAAACTGCTGAGTTGGCAGGTATCTCAGAATTAGATCGCATTTTTACCCTCATAAATGCCCGCATTATTGCTGAGTCATGACCATCAGTATCGCCAGCCGTCAACGAATTCGCCAACGTGCTGATTTTTTGTGTGAATACTGTCATTCTTCTGAAGAAGCTAGTGCCTCTCTCTTCACTTTTGATCATCTTATTCCTCAATCTTTGGGGGGTGGTGATGCTGAGGATAATCTTGCCCTTGCTTGCCATCGCTGTAATGGTCGCCGCTATAATTTCGTAGAGGGTGTCGATCCTGAGACTCAAACTAGTATTCCACTCTTCAACCCTAGACAGGATAAGTGGTCAGAGCATTTCATCTGGTCTGATGATGGACAGAAGATTTTAGGCGTTACATCTGTAGGAAGAGCTACGGTCGAGCGTCTCGATATGAATGATGAACGTCATGATGATGGTTCTATTCAGCGTGCTCGTCGTTTGTGGATTCGTGGTGGTTGGCATCCACCCAGTCAAGATCTGTAATGAGTTGGTCGCGAAGGTTTTGTGCGTTAGGATTTTGGGATCGGTAATAGCAAAGTATCCTCAATCTCTTGGCGCACTTCTTTGCTAACATAACAATCGCTATTCAGGCAATCTACCAGCAGCATATTGGCATCATAATACTGCCGAAGAAATTCCTTTTGTGCATCACTAAACTGCCAGTCATGACCGATATTGCGATATTTAACTAATATCTCTCTGAAGTCATCTATCCATTTTTTGCCTTCTCTTTCCCACCATTGTTTGCGGCTTTGAATAGGACTCTCAGAAGTGGGTAACTGAACCTTTAGTGCTTGTAGCATCTGGTAAAATTCAGAGCCTTCCTCAATGCCGTCAATGTCGAGGTCGATGATACTGGCATAGTCAGGGATACTGGCGTAGTCAAGGATACTGGCGTAAATGTGAGAGATATCGATGTCTAGGGCGAAATTGATATCTAGAGCACGGGTGCTGTTGAAATCGCTTTCGCTGCTTAGAGCAGTATCGAAATCGCTTTCGCTGTTTAGAGCAGTATCGAAATCGCTTTCGCTACTAAGAATAGAACTTCTGCTAATGGGAGTATTGAGATCAAGAGTAAAGTTGAAGTCGAGGTTACTATCTTGGTCAAAAACACGGTCGAGCGCATGGGCAAGGGAAGGATCTAGGGTGTGGGAGGGATCGAGGGTGAGAGCAAAGTCGAGGGCGAAGTCGAGGGCGAAATCAGGATCGAGGGCGAGAGCAAGAGTAGAATCGAAGCCAAGGGCAGGATCGAGAGAGAGATAAAAGGCTCTAGCCGCAACGATTTTGTATTTCACTTGAACTGAGTTAGATTTTTGTTGTACCCAACCCAGAAAATCCTTTAATCTTGAGTCATCTGCTAGAATTTGATCACATTGCTGCTTCATCAATTGCAGGAGATAGTC
>JANMRU010000118.1:0-3799 GCA_031388585.1 Pseudanabaena sp. SOY_30_concoct_251
GTTATCTTTTCTGTCGGAGTCGGGTTAGTTTTCAACAATTCACTCGGAAAAATCAAGGCTTTATCTACCCCCTTCTTGCTTGCGTTATTGCATCAATGGCCTTTTCGATAAAAATTGGGGTTTTAGAAAATAATCATTTACCATTTATTCCTCTTTTTGCCTACTTATTTGCACAAGTATTGGAGTGGATTCGAGTTGAAAGTATCAGCTTTCCCGCTAAGATATCTGCAAAATCGATAGAAATCGTATTTATCAGCGCCGCGTTGGCACTCCTCGTTACGATGCCGTTAGCGATCGCCCCTGAAGTCGCCCGCCTAGTTTCCACATTAATTAAGTCACCCAGTAATCAGATAATCGCCGATATTAATCGCATTATAAAAACTCATCCTGATTCAACTATAGGGATGGGCTTTAGCCAAGGATCTGGGAACTATGAGCTTACCTACTACCGTCCCTTACTGGTATTTGCAGGAAATCCCTATCTTGTTGATGCAGTTGTCATGTTTGAGATGCAAGTATCGGGTCTAAATACAGTTTCAAGTGGAACAATTCGTGCTCTGCAAACCTGTCAGACAGAACTCTGGTTACTTCCTAAAATCACAGAAACGCCCTTCGATCTAAAAAATTTCTATCCGCCACATGAAGTGGTTTTTAGTGAAGAATTTAAGAATAACTTCCTTCAATACTATCAACGGAGCAATGACAGTGAATATTATGAACTTTGGACTTGTAAAGAGAAGATAAAAGCTCCCACTTAAAATGACGAATGACGACTCTAATCTTGTCAATCGCCATCCGAAATAAAGCTTTAGCTAGTTATCAAAACTGCACACAAATTTTTTGAATATTTTAATCTGTATTGGCAGAGTCTAACTTGTGAAAGATCTCACTGGATATCTTGTTCCTCCTCCAGATTAATATTTAATCTCTTGCTTTTGGGCTAAGCCCTATAATTACAATTTAAATTTTTTTCTTAAACAAAGAACTTAAAAAATGATCAAAACTAGTATTGATTACAATATATTTTCGGATCTAGTCGAACTCTCAGCGGATCAACGTCAGTTATTCGAATTAATCCTTAAATCTCAAGGGGAAGACTTAGCCCAAATCAAAATTCCAAAGCGAGATTTATCCAATATCGTTCCGCTTTCCCATTCTCAGGAACGGGTTTGGAATGTTTCACAACTGACACCTGATTCAGCCGTTGACAATGTTCCCGTAGCTTTACATATCATTGGAGATTTCAATCTTGAAATTTTTAAAAAAAGTGTATCTCTCTTGATGCAGCGCAATGAAATCCTGAGAACGGTTTGTACTATCCGCGATCGCCAACCTACACAAACTGTACTTCAAGATATTGCATCCCAAGTAGAAGTTGTCGATCTAAGAGATCTGCCTGAAGATGAACGACTTGAGGCTGCAGTTAGTAAGGCAAAAGAAGTTTCACAATTACCGTTTAATCTGACGCGAGATATTCTTTTGAGAGCTCTAGTCTTCTCTTTGAAGGAAAACGAACACGTTATTCTACTTGTGGCACATCAATTTGTCACTGATGGCCTTTCTTTTCGCATATTACTGCAAGAGTTATCAACTATATACAACGCGGTTTCGAACGATCGCCTTACAGCTCTTCCTGAATCAACGATTCAATATGCTGACTTCTCAATATGGCAACATCAGTGGTTTGCAAATTCAGTTCTTGAACCCCAAGTTTTATACTGGAAAAACCAGTTGGCTAGCTCAGCACATCAATTAAGATTGCCAATTTATCAAAATTGTCAGTTCCCAACATATAAGGGAGCCTATCGTGATATTGAGTTTTCAGCAGAGCAATCAAATCTTTTCAGGACAATCTGTCGCGAACAAGGCGTAACTGTCTTCATGGCTTTTGCAGCGCTATTTCAAATTATTCTTTATCACTACACCAACGAGGAAGATATTTGTATAGGCACCCTCACATCAAATCGCAACCGACGCGAAACAGAAACATTAATCGGAAATTTCTCAAATAACCTGCTACTCAGATCTCGTCTTTCTAGCAACCTTAGTTTTTTCGATCTTCTAGCGCAAGTTCGAGAAACTAGCCTTGAAGCAAATAAACACCAAGATGTACCTTTTCAATCTTTGCTAAATTCTGTAAAAGATTTACCTCGATTCCAAGTGTTGCTCATCCTTAGAAACAGCACCACAGCACAAAGCTGCAGTATGTCTGGATTAAATGTGTCTGATATACCTATTGATATAGGTTTAACGCGTATGGATTTAAGCTTAGATCTTACTGATGACGGGCAAAATCCTATCTTTGGAAAGCTTGAATATAAGACAGAGTTGTTCCAGGCGGAGACTATTGGCAAAATAATTCAAAACTTTGAAGCTTTGTTAGAAAGTATCACAGATCGCCCAAATCAAACACTCGCTGATATTAAACTACCTGTAACAATTGAAAGACCTCACTTGCAAGATAGCAATCAGCAAGGAAGTAATGATATCCAGGTTTCAAATACTAATGTCGATAGTATACAAGAGAAGTCTGTCAGGCAGCTTACAGAACCGCGCTCAAATGTTGAGAAAGAAATTGCAGTTGTCTGGGCAGAGGTTTTTGATATCCAGCAGATTGGAATACATGACAACTTTTTTGAGTTGGGCGGTCATTCTCTAATGGCTATTCGTATTGCCGAGAAACTCCAGAATATTTTTCAAATAGAATTTCCTTTGCACAATTTGTTTAGAGCTCCAACCGTGGCAGGTTTGGCAGATTGCGTTGAAAGTATACTGGCTGGAGATCTTACTGTAAAAGGCTTTTCTATCGATACAAGTATTGCTGAGGAGGAGAAAATAGCATCACTTGCGATCGCAATTAAGCCAAATGGAGCACGACCTCCATTTTTCTGGATAAACAATCTACAGCAAACTCAAGCGCTTGCTAAGTTTTGGGGAAGTGAGAGAGGGCTATATTGCTTAGATATTTTTGGATTAGCAGATGACTACATCCTGACTTCAACCCAAGTCGATCTCATGTATATTGCAAGCCAGTTCGTTAAGTCTATGCAAAAGATCCAGCCAAAAGGACCTTACCTCTTAGGCTCTCACTGCATCAATACACAGCTTGCTTTTGAGGTTTCCCAGCAATTGATGAAACTGGGAGAGAAAGTAGCTTTTCTAGGACTTTTCGACCCACTTGATTGGGAGACAATAAAGTTTAAGAAAATGCGCCATTGGAAAAACTTTCGTAATTTTGGTTTTGATTACCTTCTGTTTAAGCTGGGACTTTATTTGCGCGGCAGGAAGGAAAGTGCAAATTCTAAATTTTATTCTTTCATCTACCCATCCGTTCAAAAGTTCCTGATACGTCATCAACTTTTTGAAGAAGAGCTTTCAGAGGAAATCAATATCTATCTGTCTCAATACTATAAAGCTGTAAACAACTATATCCCTGCTCGATATCCAGGAAAAATTGATGTATTTCTCACCGGTGAGTACGCTTCGCTAGTTACGGATAGCCTGGAAAGCCTAGCTCAAGAGGGCATAGAAAAGCATGTTCTTAAACCATACCATGTGCTTTTATTTGTCGAAAAATCTCATATAGATGATTTAGGAAATAAATTAAGAGCTTGCTTGGTTGATAGTGAAAAACGTTTTGCGGGTCAGTAAGTTTAGTCTTTTCACTTTGTATGATTAATTTAGTGCCCATAATTCAGTCCTTTTACTTAATTTGTATTTAATCAAACCCTGTAAGGATTACTATGTCTACTAACTCTTCTGAATCAAATTACAAGCGGAGAAAGATTCTCCGCCTATT
>JANMRU010000124.1:0-4897 GCA_031388585.1 Pseudanabaena sp. SOY_30_concoct_251
GGGTTACTGCCTAAGAATTCATCGCCCACAACTTGGGCAATACTAGCGGGATGGTTTACGGCGCTGGATGGATTGCTGCTCGTAGAGTCGCGTCTTGGTTTAATTAACATTTTTATTGTGCTATTTGGGATGCTCAGTCAGCTCTGCATGGTGCTGGCACTCAAACAAAAAAGACGGCGGTGGGCTTGGACGATCGCTACGGGGATAATGCTAGGCGCGGCCTGTAGTGTGAAGTGGAATGGATTGGCTTATCTGGTTGGGATAGGCGCGATCGCCTTAATTGTGTGGCGGTATTACGGGCAAAGATTAACTCTGTGGCAGATGCTAGTCGGCCTAGTAATTTTGCCTGTAGCTACCTATCTATTGGAGTGGGTACCGCATTTATTAATCAATACCTCTACCAATCTTCTAGAACTCCATGCCCAGATTTTAGGGTTTCATCAAAATTTGGGAGTTGGTAAGATAGAGCCAGTTCACACCTATTGCTCTGCCTGGTGGAGTTGGCCTTTGATGTTGCGTCCGATCGCCTATTATTACAAAACTCATTCCAACGGCACGATTAACTATATCAATGCTATGGGTAATCCCATTCTTTACTGGCTGGGGGCGATCGCCATGCTGCTATGCCTGATTTTGTGCATTTACCAGCTCCGAAATCGGTGGGTTCAGCGTGGAGGTCAAGATCGCTGGGGTGAAGGGAAATTTAATTCGCTTCAATTTCCTATCTATCTACCACTTTATCTGTTATCTAGCTTTGCGGGACACTACATACCCTGGAGCCTGAGCCGCCGCTGCATATTTTTATATCACTACATGCCTGCTTCGGTATTTGCTTTTATGGCGATCGCCTATGCGACTGCTTGGGGCAGCACCCAAACTATGACAGACTTACCAAAGATTAGTAGATACGTTGTAGTGGCGATCGCGGTTGCTTTTATTTTCTGGTTACCAATTTATGTAGGGCTTCCAATTACTGCATTTCACAAGCGGCTACTAATATGGTTTCCCAGTTGGAGCTAGAAGTGAGTTGGTAGGAGTACACCATCTCGCTAGGCTACCTGGCAAACCTATGCTCAAGCGTATCTTTTATGGTATATAATTTAGTAAATGAATCGTTTACTTACTAATATGTGAGCCGCCAACCTGCGATCGCCCGTCTTGATAGTCTCATTGAGGCTGCTACGGTAGTTTTCCTCGAAAGAGGATACCGCCGCGCCCAGATTGCTGATGTAGCTAATGCCATGCAGCGATCGCCTGGGGCCATCTACCGTTATGTCGAAAGTAAAGAGGCTCTATTCGATTTAGTTGTCCGTGCTGTCACTCAACCAGAGTGGGAACTGACCGATCTGACATTGCCGATTCCAACGCCTGAATCAGATGCCACGCTAGCATTTTTGCGAGATGTCTTAGCCCGCGAAGGGCAGATTCGGAGTCTGAAAGAAGCGGTCGCTAAAAAGACAGTCAAAAATCCACGCTCAGAATTTGAGCGTATCATCCGCGAACTCTATTCCCAAACGGCTCGCTACCGTTTGGGGATGAAGCTAGTCGAACGATCGGCGTTGGATTATCCAGAGCTAGCTGTTTTGTGGTTTGGTGAGATGCGTGGCAGGGTATTGCAGCAATTCACAGAATACCTACAATTACGCATAGAAGGTGGTCTGCTACGTCCAGTTCCAGACTACTCAGCTACCGCACGTCTGATAGTCGAAACTGTTGTTTTCTTTTCTGTTCATCGCCATCAAGATCCATTTCCTACACCGATGAGCGATCGCATTGCCGAAGAAACCGTCGTTGATAACCTCATCAACGCCTATGTCAAAGGATAGCTCCTATGAATACTTCAAGCCGCCGTTACGATCTTGATTGGCTAAGGGTCTTTGCTAGCTACCTGTTAGTTTTATTCCATGTAGCCATGGTTTTTAATCCTGCACCGTTCTATCACATTCGCAATGTCGATCTCTCATTCGTCATGTTGATCTTTTGCAGTTTTGTTAGTCTATGGCATATGCCGCTTTTCTTTGTACTAGCGGGCTGGTCGATCTTCGCATCGCTACAAAATAGAACCGTAAAAAAATTCCTCAGAGAGAGAGTGTCGAGGCTTGTTATCCCATTACTGACAAGCTGTATTATTTTCGCCCCTTTAATTAAGTATGTGGAATTGAAAAGCGGGATCGATTTGAATCATGCGCGACTGCTAGTTAGCACTGAATTACAAGAAAGTTTCAAATCAGTAATTCCCTCTGGCTTACCTGTGATGCCACCTTTTCGTGAGAGTTTCTTCGAGTTTCTACCAACCTTCTTCACCCAACTCGATCGCTTCACTTGGTCGCACCTTTGGTTCCTAGCTTATTTATTAACGTTTACGCTTCTCTATCTACCGCTATTTCTTAAACTGATTGAAACGCAAGATTCTCACCGAGAGAATACTACAGAGACACTGAGTATAAGGCAGCTTAGACCAATTGGGGCAATCTGGGTGTATATGCCTATCGTACCATTGATTATGATTCAGCTTACTTTAAGAGAACACTTTGCAGGGATTTATAACCTCTATAATGACTGGGCAAACTTTGCTTACTACAGCACATTTCTGATTGCGGGATTTCTGCTCGCAAGATATCCTACCTTTGAACAAGCTGTAGATCGAGAATGGAAAAATGCTCTGGCGATCGCGATCGCATTTATACTTCTACTCTTGCTTTCAGTCCTGGGCATTGTGAGGTCGCCAACGGTGATTATGGTAAGCGTCGCGGTAACTGCTTGGTGTTTCATCGTGTTTTTACTTGGTATAGCGCGCAGTTACCTGACAACAGAAACGCCGACATTGGACTATCTCTCTCGCTCTGCTTTTCCCGTATATATCTTGCATCAGCCTGCGATCGTGCTGATTGGTTTCTGGCTAATTCAATTACCAGTAGGGATTACGCCTAAGTTTTCTATCCTTCTCATTGTGTCGCTTATGACAACACTAGTAATCTATCACTTTATCGTTAGACCTATTCCCATACTGTGCTTTTTGCTAGGAGTCAAGTCAAACTCAAAAAAGTCTAATCGCTACAGTTTATATCTCATGAAATAAGACTAACAGGAGGTTATATGGGAATCTATTCAAAATTTATTTTGCCTCGATTGATGGATTGGACTATGGCTAATCCAATATTCGCGAAATATCGTAAAGAAGTCCTCGCAAACGTTCAAGGTGAAGTACTTGAAATTGGTTTTGGCACGGGCTTGAACTTGGCCTACTATCCCTATCATATTGAACGGATTACGACTATCGATGTGAATTCAGGAATGGAAGCTGTTGCTGAACCACGCATTCGAGATTCATCGATCCAGGTTGAATACCGTATTCTCAATAGTGAGTCCTTACCAATGCCTAACGATACGTTTGATAGCGTCGTTAGTACCTGGACATTGTGCAGCATTGCCAAGGTCGATCGCGCCATAGCAGAAATTCATCGAGTGCTCAAGCCAGGAGGCAAATTCTCTTTTATTGAACATGGGCTCAGTAGCGATCGGAATGTGCAGATATGTCAGAATCGCCTCACCCCATTCCAAAAGGTGATTGCGGATGGATGCCATCTTAATCGCAATATCCAACAACTGATAGGAAATCATTTTAGCAATGTCGAAGTTGAGCAATTTTACGCGGAAGGCTTACCAAAGGTAGGAGGCTATATGTATAAAGGGGTAGCAACTAAGCAATAAAGGCATCTCAGAATATGACAACTGAAAAATGGATAAAAACCAATTGGTTTTTATCCATTTTTGCTATAAAAAGTGTTTACTTTTCATGGTCAGGGTCGCTTAGCATTTCTATGTCATTGATATGCTGGCGTTCCGCTGTAGATAAATCCAAAGGTCTGATCTAGAGTTGTGATTTATCAATATTTCGATCAATTGCTTCTGCTTGTTGCGATTTTGGCTTGCTACCCAGAAACCACCATAACTGTCCGCCAATCAGCGTTAGCCCTCCCACTGTAACAGCAATTTTGAGGATCGCAGACTGCTCGATCCTCCGAAACTGATTCGATTGTGCTTGTAGCTCTCTCTGCATTTCCGCAGACAAAATGCTGCAAGGATAAAAAGATAGTCCTATTATTACTAAAATACTTGCCAATCTAATTTTTTGCATAAAAATCAACTCTTGTATGGCTTAGAGAACTGTATAGGGACGAAAATTCCGCAAGCGTAAGGCATTTGTGACTACAGAAACAGAACTAAATGCCATCGCTGCCCCTGCGATGATTGGATTGAGCAATAGGCCAAAGAATGGGAAAAGAATCCCTGCGGCAATTGGAATGCCCGCCACGTTATAAACAAACGCAAAGAAAAGATTTTGTTGGATATTGCGAATCGTAGCGCGGCTGAGTTGGATAGCGGTGACGATACCTTGCAGATCCCCCGAGATTAGAGTGATATCACTCGCCGCGATCGCTACATCCGTCCCCGTGCCAATTGCGATGCCGACATCTGCCTGGGCCAGAGCAGGAGCGTCGTTGATCCCATCGCCCACCATCGCCACGATTTTCCCTTCTGACTGTAATGTCTTGATTGTTGAAGCTTTTTGGTCGGGGCGGACTTCCGCAAATACGCGCTTGATGCCAACTTCGCGGGCGATCGCTTCTGCGGTGGGGCGATTATCTCCCGTAAGCATGACTACCTCAATTCCCATGCTTTGCAAAGCACTGACCGCAGCATAGGATGAAGTCTTCAGCTTATCAGCAATACCGATTAAACCGCGCACTTCTCCATCAATGGCAATCCAAGCAACGGTTTTACCACCCAATTCCCAAGCGGATTGATATTCTTGTAGAGCCAGCGTATCGACGACTAACTCATCCATCCAACGTCGCGTCCCCACTTGCACAAGCCTATCACCCACTTTACCTTG
>JANMRU010000135.1:0-5608 GCA_031388585.1 Pseudanabaena sp. SOY_30_concoct_251
ATTATCTTCTTCAAGCAATCTGTTAATGTCAGAGAAGCAATTCGACAAGATCTTCGCAAGCTATCGCTCGAGGAGCAGAAATCCTACACGGAAACTGTTGCCAGTACCTATCGCCGCCTTGCTGACCTGTTATTACAACAAGATCGGATATTGGAAGCACAACAGGTATTGGATTTGCTGAAAGTGCAGGAGCTACAGGATTATCTGCGTAATATACGCGGCAACGATCGCACCGCGCAAGGAACAGATTATCAGCGACCCGAACAAGATTTCATTAAGCTGGGGAAGGAACTAGCAGACTTGCAGCAACGTGATGCGGCAGGGAAATTAGATACTCAACAGCAGCAACGCCTCGCTCAACTCGTGCAAAATGAGAAAGATGCTAATAAGCAATTCAATGCCTTCATCGAAAGTCCCGAAGTGCAGAAGCTCGTCAGGGCGCTGACCTATGAAACAAGGCAGCAAAACATCAATCTCGAAGATCTCAATCGCCTGCGCGATACGCTGAAACAATTGGATAATGCCGTCTTATTTTATCCCCTAATTCTCGAAGATCGCCTCGAACTGATTCTCACTACCCCCTACGCGCCACCCATTCGCCGCACCGTCAAAGTGAAGCGAGAAGAGTTGAATGAAGCCATATTCGCTTTCCGCTCTGACCTGAACGATCCTGGTTCTAATGACGTACACAAGAGTTCCCAGAAACTCTACGAATGGTTAATTAAGCCCTTTGAAGCCGAACTGCAACAGGCAAATGCTAAAGCGATTATCTACGCTCCCGATGCTACACTGCGCTACATTCCCCTCGCGGCTCTCTACGATGGCAAGCAATGGCTGGTAGAGAAATATCGCATCAACAATATCACAGCCCGTTCTCTCACTGACTTCAATACTAAGTCCCAAGCTCAAACCCGCGTCTTAGCAGGTGCATTTGGCGGCACAAGCAGCGAAAAACGCTTTGGTTTTAGCGGATTGCCAGCAACGGTTGCGGAAGTGGAAACTATTGCCACTGCCATGCCTAACACCCTCAAGTTAATTAGCAATAACTTCACACTTGCAGCCACAGAAGCCAAAATGGGTTCGCATTCCATCGTGCATCTGGCCACCCACGCCCAATTCGTTAGCGGTAGTGCTGACGATTCCTTCATTCTGTTTGGCAATGGTGACAAGGCAAGCTTGCCTGCTATTAAAGACTGGTCGCTGAATAACGTAGACCTGGTGATATTGAGTGCTTGCCAAACGGGTGTGGGCGATAAACTCGGCAATGGTGCAGAAATTCTCGGTTTGGGCTATCAATTTCAACGCGCAGGTGCCAGAGCTACGATCGCTACCCTCTGGAAAGTGTCTGATGGCGGCACGCAGGTCTTGATGGATGCTTTCTATGCCAAGCTCAAACAAGGCAAGATCTCTAAGGCTGAGACACTTCGGCAGGCACAAATTGCCCTGATCCAGAGTCAAGCAACTATTGACAATAACAAAATCAGCCACCCTTACTATTGGTCAGCCTTCATCCTGATCGGGAACGGGCTGTAGAATAAGAAGGTGTAGAGTCGATTTCTCCAGTCTATAACGTTACAAATGACACTATGACTTCTCCCTATTCCTACTTCTATCCTGCCACTGCTGCACTACTAGCATCCCTAAGCTTCGTAGCGCTTCCCCTAGCACCAGTCTCTGCCCAGGCGATCGCAGATACACAAGCCGAAATTGGTCCAATCAAAGCCAAGACTAAAGGGGGTAAGGTAGTCTACACGCCACCCAAGAATGTCGGCACGCCCAAAAATACTGTAGGTGGTCTATCGCGCGGTGAATGTAGAGAGACTAGATGTCTAATGGCATTAATCCCTAATAAAGATGCTGGCTTCGACCATTTCCCGCAAACTATCTCTGCATATCCCACCTTCTTTTTTAATGCTCCCAAATTCTCAGGACAGGCAGAATTCAGGCTATATGAAGTGAGCGTTAACGCATCGCCAAAACGCATCTATAAAACGAGTTTCCCAATTAATACGCAACCAGGCATCATTAGTTTCCGTATGCCTCCGAATGCACCAGAACTAAAAGTTGGTAAATTCTATCGCTGGGAATTTACTTGGAATAATGCTTCTAATAGTAAATGCACGGGTTTGGTTCGGCGAGTGGAACTCGATCGCACCGTATCGAAACAGTTAGAGAAAGCGAAGCCCATCGAAAAAGCTAGTCTGTATGCCAAAGCGGGAATTTGGTTTGAAGCTGTGGAAGCCTTGGCGGAAGGTAGGCGCGATCGCCCCGAAGCCCCAGAATTAACGATTGAATGGGTCGAACTTCTCAAATCAATTGGTTTAGATGTGCTTGTCTTACAACCAATTAGCCCCGCATCTCTGAGCACGAAAGCAAGTAGCTACTGAGGCTAAACTCTGTGTACGATATCCTGCTGCGTAATTGTCGATTATTGCTCGTTGACTCGCAATCAGTAAGCTCAGTTAGTGATGTCGTAGATCTTGCGATCGCATCAGGTAAAATTGTGGTAATCGCCCCCTCTATTCCCAATTCTGCCAATCTAGAGCTAGATATTCAGGGGAAAATTGTCAGCCCTCCCTTTGTAGAATCTCATATCCACCTGGATTCTGCTTTAACCGCAGGCCAGCCACGCTGGAATCAGAGCGGCACGCTATTTGAGGGCATTGAGATTTGGCGCGATCGCAAGCAAAACCTCGATCTACAAGATGTCAAAACGCGGGCGATCGCGACCCTACAGCAGCAGGCAATGCAGGGAGTATTATTCGTGCGCAGCCATGCTGATGTCAGCGAACCTAGCCTGACGGCATTACAAGCGCTTTTAGAGGTACGGGAAGAAGTCAAAGATTGGATGACGCTGCAGGTAGTTGCTTTCCCACAGGATGGCATCTATGGCAGCGATCGCAATGAATCTCTACTGGAAAAATCACTTCAACTTGGTGCGGATGCGGTGGGGGGCATTCCCCATTATGAATTTACCAGGGAAGATGGCGTGCGCTCTGTGTATCGCATTTTTGAGTTAGCCCAGCAATACGATCGCTTAATCGATATCCATTGCGATGAAATTGACGACGACCAATCGCGCTTCCTAGAAGTGGTCGCGGCCTGTGCTTTGCGTAGCGGGATGGGGGCAAGGGTTACCGCCAGTCACACGACGGCTTTCGGCTCCTATAATAATGCTTACGCACAGAAGCTGATGGGATTATTGGCGCGATCGCAGATTAATTTTGTCGCCAATCCGCTGATTAACATCACGCTCCAGGGACGTACCGACACCTATCCCAAACGGCGCGGCCTCACCCGCGTCAAGGAACTATGGCAGGCGGAGATGAATGTCAGCCTGGGACATGACTGCATTCAAGATCCGTGGTATCCACTTGGGACAGGCAATATGCTGGATGTGGCATCGATGCTTATCCATGTCAGTCAGATGACGGGCATCGCAGAAATTAATGCCTGTTATAATATGGCAACCTGGCACGGGGCGAAGACGCTCAATCTGGAAGAGTCCTACGGGCTAGAGGTGGGTAAGCCAGCTAATTTGATTGTGCTGGATGCTTGCGATCGCTTTGATGCTCTTCGCCGTCGCGCGATCGTTTCCCATGTTATTTCCCAGGGCAAGCTGATTGCAAAAACCGAAGCGCCGAGGTCACAATGGCAGCCAACCCTTGATATTTGACTCTCCTGATTAGACTATTCTGCGGTCAACTTTAGTTCGTCGAGATTCCATAAAGCGCCACCCAGAGCTGAGTACTTAACATTCTCAATGCGATCGCGCACAGCAGTTAAAGAAACTGGAATTACTAAATGGATCAGAGGCAATTGCTCTTGCACCAATTTTTGATACTCAGCATACACAATTTTACGCTTTGGCTCATCTACTTCACTAGCACCCTTAATCATCAGACTCTCTATTTTTTTCTCCCAATCAGACACTTCCCAGCCAGGAATAGCAGCCTGACCCGCTTTAGCCCCCTGATTGAACATATGAGAGTCTCCCGTTGTAGACCATAGGTTAGAAGCACTATTTGGTTCTATCCCACCTGTAAAGCCCAGCACGATCGCATCCCATTGTCGAGAATTATCTAGCTTGTCAACCAGAATATTAAAGTCAATCCCAACAAAATCAATAGTGACACCTATTTTGTCGAGATCGCCTTTGATCTGAGATCCCACAGCACCTCTGACTGGATTGCTGCCCGCATTTGTAAGTAATGTAAATCGAACTGGCTTGCCCTGGCTATCTTGCAAGCGATTATTTGCGTCATAGCGATAACCTGCCTCTAAGAGGATTTGCTTTGCCTTTTGCGGATCGTAGTCGTATGACTTCAAACCTTCTTTAGTTGAAAGGAAGTATGGACTTGGGACGGAAATCGGAGAGTTTTGTGGTGAGCCTAAACCAATATAGAGATTGGTGACCATTGTATCTCGGTCAATTGCATAGGCGATCGCACGTCGGAAGTTGACATCATTAAACCAGCGGGACTTGTCTGACTCGACAAAGGGCTTGTTAGTTTTTAGATCGCGCCCTTTATTTAAGTTAAACATCATAAATAATTGACCTGTCGATGGGCCGCCATTATAGATTTTGAACTTGTCCCTTGTCTCTGCCTTTTTTAAAAGCTGGAAATCCTTGACACGCGCGCCAAGCTGGAAGATATCTAGCTCTCTAGAACGAAATCTCAGCAGAGCAGTATCCGTAGATTCGACAATTTGCAGAACCACCTTATCAATGTATGGCTGTTCGGGTTTCCAATAGTTGGGATTACGTCGATAGATAAATCGCTCGCCTGGACGGTATTCAGAAAGTAGATACGGCCCGCTGCCAACAATGCGATCGAGTGGTGTATCCAGCGTCCAGGTGGTCAGAAAATCAAGATTTCCCTTGTCATCAGTTTCAGTTATGGATTTCGCTAATATATGCTTTGGCAAAATTCCGACACTACCAGCGGTACGCAGAAATGGGGCAAATGGCTCTGGCAATGTAAAGGCAATGCGTCGATCGTCTAGTTTCTCAATTTTGGGCAGTAATTTTTTCTCTCCAATACTTAATACATCGCGTGTCCCTGTCGGAACCTTTTCGTTGAAAATCACATCCTTAAATGTGAACATGACATCATCAACCGTCTGCGGTTGACCATCTGACCATTTCAACCCCGATCGCAATGTAAAAACTATGCGCAAGCCATCCTGAGAGATTTCTGGTAGCTTTTCAGCTAGATCAGGCTCTAGATTGCGTGTAATTCCATTTGTACTCAGTAGACTATTAAATACTAATCCCAAAACTTCAGCACTGGTAGCATCACTCACTAGAATGGGATTTAATGTCTTCGGATCGGAAAGAATAAAATCCACCAAGCGATCGCTCTGCGCCTGTGAGGCAACATTACAACCAATCAGGAACATAGAACAGATCGCTGAAAATACTAATAAAATCAGCACCTTAAGCCTAAATCTGGCGCTTTGCCAGGGGTTAACACCGAATCTTGAAACTTTCCGCATTTTTAACTCCCTAGCTCCCAATCAATAGCACAACAGCATGGGCAGCGATCGCCTCTCTTTCCCCAACCGCATCCAAACCTTCATTCGTCGTCGCCTTTACCCCAACTTG
>JANMRU010000162.1:0-13719 GCA_031388585.1 Pseudanabaena sp. SOY_30_concoct_251
GGAACAAACACCTACCGTGAATGACCTGCGGCAATTTCTCAAAGAAAAGCTACCGGAGTACATGCTGCCATCGATGTTTGTCTTCCTTGATACTCTGCCACTGACTCCGAACGGCAAAGTCGATCGCCGCGCCTTACCTGCACCAGATGCAAATAGCCTTGCTATGGATACTAACTTTGCCCCTCCCCGTGATGTTGTAGAACAGCAATTAGCCGAGATCTGGTCGGAAGTTTTAAATCTCTATCCTATCGGAGTTAAAGGGAACTTCTTTAACCTAGGTGGGCATTCCCTTTTGGCAGTCCAACTGATGTCAAAGATCGAGCAACAATTTGGCATTATTCTGCCTTTGGCGGCACTTTTCCAAAACCCAACCATCGAGCAACTGGCAGTTACGCTGCGTCTACCAATCGACGAAATGCAATGGTCCTCGCTAATACCAATTAAATCCAGCGGTTCTAAGCCACCGTTCTTCTGCGTACCTGGGGCAGGTGGTAATCCACTCTATCTATATAACTTGGCGCACCATTTAGATCGCGATCGCCCATTTTATGCACTGCAATCGGTCGGGCTAGACGGACAAACAGAGCCACACACATGCATCGAAGATATGGCAACCGATTACATTCAGTCCATCCAATCGCTCCAACCCCAAGGCCCCTACCTATTAGGGGGACATTCTTTTGGAGGCCAAGTTGCATTTGAGATGGCAATTCAGCTCCAAAAGATGGGGCAGGAAGTCTCCTTACTTGCCTTTCTAGATTCTGGAGCACCTGAAGAGCCTGACACTGATCAAAGCGTTGACGAGGTTGAAGAAGCCGATTGGTGGTACGAGATTGGGATGGTAGTAGAAGGACTATATGGTACGAGTTTGGAGCTAGATCGCGAAACACTCACATCTCTAACTCCAGATCGGCAATTAATCTACTTTCAGGAGCGGTTAAAAGCATCAAATTTACTTGCTCCCGACGTTGGAATCGACCAACTTCGCGGCCTGATTCAGGTTTACAAAAATCAGGTGCAAATGACTTATCAACCAAAGGAGATCTATCACAATCAAATTACCTTCTTTATGTCTAGCAAGAATGACGACATGGATGAATCTGCTGAAAAGTCAGAGAGCCAAGAAAATCCCGCATTAGGCTGGAACAAGTTCTGCACTGAAGCTCTGGACATCCATATAATTCCAGGTAGTCACTTTACAATGCTGAACGAGCCTCACGTTCAGGTATTAGCAGAAGAATTGGCAACATGTATCGCCCAAGTAGAAAAATCTGGTTAAGGAAAGATTTTGCACTCAGCTCAGATTATACCAATTTAAATAGTCTAGGTTGCAGATGGGGGTGTGGGGGCTGTGCCCCCACGAAGGGGTAGACCCCCTTCACCCCATACTATCTAACCTGTTTTCCTTTTAGATTGGTATTAGAAATCAAAAGTTACAAATTGGTATACCCGTCGAAGGAGAAAGGAATGCTTGGAAACGCCGCAATCCGCGAATTAAGAAGCCTCAAAGAATTCATAACCCTTTGGGTTGGACAGTTTGTCTCGCTGGTTGGTTCGGGACTAACTGGCTTTGCCCTCGATTTGTGGATTTATCAACAAACTGGGTCAGTCACTCAATTTGCGCTAATCGCTTTATTCAATACGGTGCCACCCATGATAGTGGCTCCAATCGCAGGCATACTAGTCGATCGCTGGGATAAGCGCTCGACCATGATCGTGAGCGACTTCTGCGCTGGGTTAGCAACGTTGTCTATTGCTGTCCAAATCTTCTTCACTGATAATCTCAATGTTTGGCATATTTGTGCAGCCATATCTGTAATTTCAATTTGTGGCAGTTTCCAGAGCCTCGCGTCTACAATCTCAACAGTGATCCTCGTTCCGGAGCGGCATCTCGGTCGGGCCAGCGGCTTAATTCAAATTGGGGAGTCTTTTTCAGACCTGTTTGTTCCAGCATTAGCAGGAATACTAATTTTGTCAATCCAACTTAAAGGAATTCTTTTAATTGATTTTGCTACTTATCTTGTTTCCTTAATTTCCCTGTTAGTTGTTCGGTTCCCAAAATCACAATCGAAGCAGATCCTCTCTGATAAGACTCCAGGGATAAAATCTTTGATCAGCGATGCGAGTTATGGCTGGAAATATATCAAATCATATCCCGGTCTTTTAGGGCTACTACTGTATTTTGTAGCTTGCAACTTTACAATCGGCATCATCGGCATACTTCTCATACCCATGCTTCTTACATTTACTTCCTCCGCTACAGCGGGTTTAATTCTCACATTTGGGGGGATTGGAACATTAGTAGGCAGTATTATTATGGGTGTATGGGGAGGTCCCAAACGGCGTATCTACGGCACATTAGGCTTTGGAATTATACTGGGAGCCTGTATCGTTGTTGGCGGATTGAGTCCTTCTGTCCCACTTATAAGCGCAGCAGCCTTCGGCGGAATGCTCTGTTTTCCTTTAATTGCTGGATGCAGTCAAGTTCTCCTACTCAGCAAAGTAGCGCAGGAGGTACAAGGAAGAGTATTCGCTTTGCAAGGAATGATTGCCACTTCATCTATTCCCCTTGCCTATCTTGTAGCAGGCCCTTTGGCAGATCTAATTTTTGAACCGCTTTTGCACAAAAATGGATTACTTGCCGATAGTGTTGGAGGGATAATCGGTGTCGGCCCAGGACGAGGGATTGCCCTATTATTCATAATCTTGGGAATTTTCCAGATTTTTGTAACAATCTACAGTTATTTCAACAAAACTTTACGACTCATAGACAGTCAGAACCCTGGGAGTCCACCATGCGAAGCATAATGCTTTTTAGCTGCGAAAGAAATTCATTCTAATTGCTCCCAATGTAGTCAGGGAAACCAAGATAATTAATCTTTCACAAGTAGACTATTGAACGATAACCAATATGCTTAAATAGGCGTATCCCAAATGTTTTTCAGAGAACAAAATTACAGACAGCAATTCAATGATTTGAGATCCCTGCCACTGACCTAGATCGGGCTGTAAACTTTTACAGTGCAGTATTGGATGTGCAGATCCAAAAAGGAGAATTCATGGGTGAAACACAAGGATTCTTTCCCGCAGGCAACAAAGGAGTCGGTGGCGCGATCGTCCAAAGCGAACGATTAGCTCCTTCATCAACTGGCCCCTTAATCTACCTAAGTGTAGGAAAAGCTCAAAACCTTGATCGCATTTTAGAGCGTGCCGAATCAAATGGTGGCAAAATGCTTATGGCAAAGACCGTTGTCGAAGATTCAGGTTTCATCGGAGTTATTCAGGATAGCGAAGGAAACCGTGTCGGATTCCATGCGAGATAATTAATTACAAATTGCAACTGGTCTTGGGCAGGTAAAGTAAAGTAGTAAAGCATAATTACTGAGTTGTAATTAGAAACATAATTAGCGTTTTTTACTGAGATTTTAGTTATATCAAAATGCCGATGACTTTTACAGCAACAACGCCTTGGCTAAACTGCCCAAAGCCAAATCCAAAATCCCGTTTGCGACTGTTCTGTTTCCCTTATGCTGGGGCAGGTGCATCTGTTTTCCGTACTTGGGCTAATCAGTTACCCACAGTTGAGGTCTTCTCGATTCAACCTCCAGGTAGAGAAACGCGCTTGAGAGAACCATGTTTCACCAAGCTTGATGCTTTTATTCAAGCCCTGTTACCCGAGCTTCTACCTTATCTGGGTACACCATTTGCCTTTTTCGGACACAGTATGGGAGCACTGATTAGCTTTGAATTAGCAAGATATTTACAGCGATCGCAACTCCCAATTCCCCAACATTTGTTTGTTTCAGGCCGCAGAGCGCCACAGCTTCCAGCCCTAGATCCATCCATACACCAACTTCCTAGGACAGAATTTTTGCAAGGTCTTCAATCTTACAATGGTATACCAGAGAGCGTTTTACACAACTCGGATTTGATGGATTTGTTTTTGCCAATCTTGAAAGCAGACTTTAGCATCATTGAGACATACAAATATCGAGAAGATACTCCCCTATCATGCTCGATTTCGACGTTTGGAGGGTTCCAGGATATTAAAGTGAGTCGGGATTCGCTTGATGCTTGGCGTACTCAAACTTCGAACCTCTTTACCTTACAGATGTTTCCCGGCGATCACTTCTATCTCAATCAGCATCCAGATTTCCTCTTAGCAGCAATTATGGCGGCACTAAATCCAAATATTTAACGCGATTTTACAAGAATTGTGCCGCTTAGCACATCCCGTTTTGTTTTACCCACAGTGCGGCTTGCGTGCGATCGCTGACTTCAAGTTCGCTGAGAATACGACTAATATGATTCTTCACCGTACCGTGTGCCAAGTGAAGCGATCGAGCAATCTCTTGATTGGTTTTTCCCTGCCCCAAAAGCTGCAAAATTTCCAGCTCTCGATCTGTAAAATGATGACTATCATCTGATTGAAATGTAGGCGAGATCGATTTCAACTGAGAGAATACTTTTGATGCAATTGTGGGACCTAACTGGCTGTATCCCTGATTTAATGTCCGAATTGCTGTTACTACTTGTTTAGAGGCAGTGCTTTTCAAGATATAGCCCAGCGCGCCTGCTTGCAATGACTGCCATATATATTCATCTTCATCAAAAGTTGTCAACACCAAAATCCGGATCCAGGGATAGCGCTGATGGACAATTCGTGTGGCTGTAACTCCATCACAAACTGGCATGCGGACATCCATAAGAATAATATCAGGCTGAAGTTGCTCGGCGAGCGCGATCGCCATTTCTCCATCGCTTGCCTGACCCACAACATCCAAATCATCTTCCAGAGTCAGCAGAGAGGCAAGACCCTGACGAAACATCTCCTGATCGTCCACTAACAATAATCGGATCATAAAGGAACTGTTACTTGAATGTGAGTACCATAGCCTGGAGTACTATGAATTTGGAGGTTGCCCCCTAAGAGATGAACCCGTTCAGATATTCCCTGCAACCCATATCCCAAACGAGGTAAGGATGGATCAAATCCTTTTCCATTATCCTCTATTTCTAAACAAATGCTTTCAGAATTAACGTAGCCGCGCAGTTTTACGTAGGTTGCTTGCGCATGCTTCTGAATATTCAGAAATCCTTCCTGCACAATAAAGTAGAGTTGATGGTTGATCTGTATTGGTAATTGAGGTAAATGAATATCTGCCTCTACAGCTATAGGCTGATTCTGTTTGACTTGTTGGATGAGCTTATATAGCGCCTCATTTAAGTTGAGATCCTTCTGCCGAACCGTTTTCACTGCTCGACGCACCTCATCCAAACCTTCGCTAGCAAGCCGTTGAGCATTCTGCAATGCATGAAGTGATTGCTTGGGATCGCGTTGCCACATCTCCTGAGATAATTCAAGTTGGATGTTGAGCGTGGTCAGAACGTGTCCGAGAGAGTCGTGAATTTCACGTGCAATGCGCGATCGCTCCAGAGTAGTTGCCAGGGTTTCCACTTCCCGAGCCAAGACTTCGGCATGCCGGCGACTTCTCTGCTCTGCCACAATTACAAACCCTAACAAAATAACAAATAGGCTAATTCCCACATATTCGATCAGCGATTCAAAAAAAATTACCTGTGGCTTGTTGAAACCCTTCCAGTTTTGCAAATGCATTACTTCAATTGATGCCTGAATCACCCCAGGGATTGCCAAAGTAACACTAAGCAAATAGGCAACTCCAGCCATAATTACGACAAAAATTACTTCGCGACGACTTAACAAGAAGCAACTTTTAATCAGAATAAAATAGAGCAAAATGCGTAGGTCAACCCACATCATTTGAGCTATTACAATTAAAACAATTTCAGTAAAAACATAGACACGTCGTTGCCACAAAGGACGTCTTACAGGGAAACTGAAACTGAGAAGAAAGAAAATTAGATTAAACCCAACAGCTTTGTAAAATATACTTGGAAAAAGATGAATCTTGTAGTAATAATGATCAATTGCATAGAGCAGCGTCACCATGATTAACAATGCCCATTCTGCACTTCGCAACATCCAAATTAAGAGTGAAGAGGAGGTAGTGAGTGGAGTCATTGTTAAATAAAGTTAATTATTATGGTGTGCTTCCAATTATCTGGAACTGATGGAAGAACATCAATCAAAAATTGTTAAATCCGCAGGATTACAGCGTTTAATAACAACAGCAATGCCCTCTGCCCCTTCTCCTTTAATATCCTCAATAAATCCCGACTGTGTTCTCTCAGCTTCTGTAAAACTTATGAAAGGTCCAAAATAGTATGTACAACGAGGGAATTCAGTAGTCACCTCATTCCATACTGCGATGCCTAATTTTTGCAACAAAGACGTGAATGTGTCTTTCATAGAACGAAACCTAAGTCTTCTTATATTTTGACATTAAATAGTAAATATTATTGTGCTAAGGACGACAATGCTGATATTGCTGATGGTAGATCATCCTTTGGTATTTTAGGTGGACACCAAAAGAGATTTTTACTGGATACACCAAGCGAATCGAGAATTCCACGCATTACTTCGGTGCAGTACATCCAATGACCCAAATCTTCATACATACGATCAGGATTAAATTCTAGATTGTAATGCAGGACATTGGAAAGACCAAAAAACTCATCGGAGGATTGGGGAGATAAGAGCAGAAGCTGAAATGGCTTGCCCTGGCATTGTTCTTCTAGCTTGTTGACTAGATCGATAACACCTCCACAATCGGTAATGCCCGTACGAATAAAAAGCACCTTGTCACAGTGGTGGAGTACATACCAAAAGCGTTCAGAGCGTGCCGTGTAGCGGACGCACATCCGTTCGTAAATGGGAGACATATCATTGATAGGGTCGTCTGAGTTTTCGACCTCATGGGCAAAGGACAGCCCTAACCACTTGCTGTGATAGATTCTGCCTGCTTCTGGGTTGTAATGCAAGAAGGCAGGGTTCCACATATCATAAAACTTGTTTGCGATCGCATCTGCAACATCTCCAATATTGGTAGTGCGAGTCAGATCGAATGGAAAGGCAGGGCCGTCGTATTCCATCTTATATAACATCATCCTTACGGCGCAGCGATCGCCGAGAGGAAGGATTGCGACTCTGCTAATATCAGATAATTTGCATTCGTATTGGAACAGCATGGCAGACCTGGGTGGTGCTTTAACTCTACTTTCCAACCCATCCTTGCCAATCATCAGCGTGCGAAAGGGTGCATCGCGATAAAGCGGATCTTTATAGATCCCCGATGACATTGCTTTCAGTGCACTACGCACCTCCGTCCACATCGGCTGGATGTTGTATTCTTGGTCTGATTCGTTGACGATCCTGATGTGGAGATCGTCTTCTTGTAAAATGCCTAGATGACCATCGTAGAAGAGGATTTGTGAATTGCTCGGAGAAAAAAGGCTGAAGGCAGCAGTGTATTCCAGATCGATATCAGGAAGAATGTCTAATGTGGTTTCTATCCTACCATCTTCTTGCACCGCAAAGAAAGAGGGAATAGATGGTTGGGCGTTCTTGGAAATATAAATACCTGATATCAAGCCAGCTTTGCATTGCAGAGCAGTTTGCAGCTCCTGGCAGCAGGGAGCGATCGTGTAGCTAGCCGGCGATGGATTGACGATCCGCAAACGCTTTTCTTCAATACAGGCAGAGATATGAAAACCCGACTTTTCACGGTAGATAGACACTTCATTCAACTGTGAGAAACTCTGTTTTTCCTTTGTCAATTCGGCTTTGTCAACCGCGAAGAGGTGCAGGTTGATCGACTGATACATGAGGTGATGACTGAACACATTTGGGTGAGATGGATCAAAGGATGTCTTCACTTTCCAGCGTCCGCTTCCATTGTCTACTGCTGCCAACCAATCCAGTACCGGTACGCCCCAACTCAGCATGCGGTTGTGCGTGTCTCGGAGCAGCCAGTACTGCTCGGATTCGTAGTCGCCATGGGGATAGACCCCGCCCAGAATTGGGCGCGCTCCCAGTTCCCGCGTCATTTTCACAAGTTGTTGCAAGCCACTTTCAAACCTCCGTTGCACTGCCCGTCTTTCGTGAGGGAGACAGTAGGCTAACCCTTCGTTCCCCAAAGATAGGGCAATAATGACAATATCCGGCCGTTCAGGCGCGACGACTGACGAAAATCGTGCGATCGTTCTGCTTACATTCGCACCCACTTCCGACACATTCACGAGTTGGTGACTGTACTTTTGTTGCAAAGTCTGTGCCAACAGCCAAGCCCAACCTTTCAGCAACCAAGCTTTATAGCCTAATGCGACAGAACTGCCAATTACCAAGATTTTCAGCCCTTTAGTCCCTCCTTCGACCGACACCCTAGCAGCGGGCTCCTCAATGTATCCAAACGGATAAGGCTGCAAATAACCAAACGCTCCATCATCCACAACAATCGTGCTGGCTCTATCTTCAGTCTCGATCGGCACCCATCGGTTTCTTCCTAGAGCCTCCCATTGTACTTTGCTGTTTATATCAAAGCGCACGTACTTATATTCAACTTTAACGCGATCGCCAAAATTCAAAGGTGTTTGAAAGTCGATGGCAGCATCTGTCCACCATAGAGGGTAGCAATCTTCATTGGTACGGAGGCGAAGGCATCTCGTGATGTCCCACAACCCTAACTCAGGAGTAGAACCAACGAGACCGATGTATTCGCCCTTCTTTGTATGAGCACTGAGTTGGAATCGATACATAGCTTTTCCCAATTTAGAGTGAGCTGTGCGACCAGAAGGAAATACTGAATCTTCAAAGATATTTTTGACGGTATCACATAAAGACTTTAATGTCGGTCTTGGAAATAACCTTGAATTACTAATGTTAAGTTACAAGGTTTGAGAGGTTTCCTTAATTTTTACTTAATAGAAGCGCTATTCATCCTTAACTTTGAGAGTGTATTGTAACTTTTAGTTGTGGGAGCAGAGCAGTATGGTGGTCATCGTTTTCTGGATGCCTAACTTTATAGCGATTGATACCACAGCATAGGATTGTTAGCAGGGCATACTTCTCAATGGCATTTTTAAATGGAATCGCGAGTGGCGACACCACCAAATCCTCCACCGTATTGTGGGCACGCAGCAACGTTTCAGGCAAGATTAAATTCGAGTATTCAACAAGCCCAACCTTCAGTAAGATTCTCGGTACTGCAAGTGGTACCGTTCGAGATCTTTTACTACCAGTGAAAGTTCCAGTCAATGGACTGACACCTAGGACAACTTACTTCTACCGCGTAACAGATGCAGAAGGTTCGATCGCAACAGGACAGTTTCGCACAAGTGCGACCGAAGGAACACAAACAGGTTTGCGATTCGGCGCATCAGGAGACTGGCGCGGTGAGTTGAGTCCATATCCCGCGATCGCCAATGCCCCAGATCGCAACCTCGAATTCTTTCTAAAACTGGGCGATACCATCTACGCTGATTACCCCTCTCCAAATTTGAATCTGCCCCAAGCCCAATCGCTCGCTGACTTCCGTACTAAGCACAGTGAGGTTTACGGCACTCGTTTGGGTGAAAATACGTTAGCCGATCTGCGTTCGAGTACTTCCGTCCTTGCTACAATCGACGACCACGAAGTCATCAATGATTTTGAGGGTGGTACGCTTGCCGTCTCCGATCCGCGCTTTAACGATTCAACTCCTAGCAGGCTGATCAACGACACCCAGCTCTATGACAACGGTCTGCAAGCCTTCCAGGATTACAATCCCCTGAGAGACGAGTTTTATCGAAACACGGGTGACTCTCGTACATCGGGAGAGCGTAAGCTCTATCGCTATAATACTTATGGCAGCGATGCGGCAACGTTTGTTCTGGATGCTCGTTCGTTTCGCGATCGCGGATTACCTGGCATTACCAATCCTACTGACCCAGCCCAAGTAGGTTCATTTCTAGCCAATTCCTTTGCCCCCAATCGCACCATGTTAGGGCAGATCCAACTAGACGACCTAAAGCGAGATTTACAGCGAGCTGAAGATAAGGGCATTACTTGGAAGTTCGTGACGATCCCCGAACCAATTCAGAACTTAGGTGTTGTCGGAGCATCCGATCGCTATGAAGGCTATGCCGCAGAGCGCGCCGAGTTATTGAAGTTCATCAACGAGAACAAAATTAGCAATGTGGTGTTTGTGACCGCAGATATCCACGGCACATTGGTGAACAATCTCACCTATCAGCAGGGCCCCGGTCAACCGCAAATTCCCACTAGTGCCTTTGAGATTAGTACTGGCTCGGTTGCATTTGATGCTCCTTTCGGCCCAACAGTAGCAAGACTAGCTGCCGCTGCTGGCTTAATAAATCCCTCTCAGCAAGCTTTTTACAATTCTCTCCCAACAAATGCTGCCAAAGATGGTTTTATCAAAAATCTAATCGACCAACAACTTACAGCTTTGGGTTATGACCCATTGGGATTGGATAAAAATCTTCCCAATGCCAGCGGAAAGATCGATGCTAAGTTGCTACAGGGGGACTATTTGGCAACCCACACCTATGGCTGGACAGAATTCGATATCAATCCTGCCAACCAAAAGCTAACGGTTACAACCTACGGTATTCCCTTTTACACCGAAGCCGAACTAAAAACCAATCCAAGTGCTGTTATCAATCGCACTCCTTCTATTGTCAGTCAATTTGAAGTAAATCCGGCACAGTCTAGTCAGGATGACAACACGCTCGTTAAAGGCGTGAACTTCCTGGGACAGGCAACTTTCCCTTCGCGATCGGTTACGGTTGATGGCACCCAATTAGGCGGTCTGTCTGGTGTCACCTACGATCCTGCCAAGAAAGTCTACTATGCCATATCCGACGATCGCCAGACGAATTTCGGAGGCTACTCCGAACCCGGACAGTCAACGCGCTTTTACGAAATGAAGGTTGACTTAAGTTCAGGACGGATCGATAACAGTAAGGTGTCATTTACCAAAGCAAGCAAATTGCTTAAACCAGATGGTTCATTCTATACGCCCCAGTCTACAGATACCGAAGGCATTGGCTTAACTCGCAACGGCACGGTATTTATTTCCTCGGAAGGACAGGTAGACGCACCTGGGCAAATTCGCACTAAACCTTTTATCAATGAATACTCAGTTGCAACTGGTCGGTTTGTCCGATCGCTGACAATACCTGAGAAATTCTTACCCGATGCGAATCTAGCAGCCAGCCAAACAAAGGGAACCTATGACAACTTATCCCTTGAGAGTGTCACGATCTCGCCCAACGGAAAAACGCTATTTACTGCCAGTGAAAATGCTCTATTTCAAGATGGACAGAGATCTAGTGGCAGCAATCCCAATCCTTCGCGATCGCGCATCGTCAAATACGATCTGGCAACAGGTAAACCAACTAAAGAATTTCTCTATCTAACCGATCCTGTCACAACACCATTACCTACACCGAGCTCCTTTGCTACAGCGGGGTTAGTAGATCTACTCGCTCTGGACAACGGGCGCACACTTCTGGCTTTGGAGCGATCGTTCACGAGCAATTTACCCGGCACTGGGAACACGATTAAGCTGTACGAAGTGGATCTCGACAATGCCACGAATATCAAGGGAATTGATTCCTTAAATGCTCTGTCACCACAAGATTTCAACAAAATTAAACCTGCCCAAAAGAAACTGTTACTCAACTTCGACGATCTTGGCTTGAGTACGGGTCTAGATAATGTGGAAGGCATGACCTTGGGACCAACATTACCCAACGGGCAGCGATCGCTCGTTCTGGTGAGCGACGACAACTTCAACCCCGGTAACCCGGCTAGAGTTCCGCCAGAAAAGCCCCAATTTACACAGGTACTGGCTTTTGGTTTGGAATTGCGCAAGAACTCTCGCGATCGCGAAGAAGATGATGACTCTTTTGAGTCAGAATTTGAGTCAGAAGACGATGACGCCTCCACCAAAAATGAAGAGAAAAAGTTAGTAGGTAAGTCTGAAGGTGAAAACATCATCGGTGGATTGGAAAATGACTCGCTCGTTGGCGGGGCTGGTGATGACACGCTGGCGGGAGTTAGCCTGTCTAACCTAGAGCAAGCAGGAATTGACGAAATCGATACCTTGACAGGTGGACTGGGTTCTGACTTGTTCGCGATCGCAGACAGTAACCGCGTCTATTACAACAGTGATAAACCAACAACTCTTGGCTTGAGTGACTATGCCTTAATTACAGACTTCAACCTAACTGAGGACAAAATTCAACTCACAAAGGGACTGAATTACAAAATTGGCATTGCACAAATAGGTCTCCCAACAGGAGCAGGAATCTTTCTTACCGATGGCGATCGCGATGAATTAATTGCTATTTTGCAGGGCGTTAATCCAATAGATCTCAACTTGTCAGTTCCTAACTTCAGGTATGTGTGATATCGCATTTGATATCATCATTCGAAAACTATGTATGCTCACTCCAAAGTGGCAGTTCAAAGCCAAGATTCTAGTGGAAAGGGCTGAACTTGCTGGATACGTGCAAAATCCGTGTCGGCTGAGACAATTGTAAGATTATAGTGTAGAGCTGTTGCCGTAATCCAGAGATCGTTTTCACCAAATCCTAACGCTTGAATGGTAATTTTACGGCGCTGGGTTTTGTCTTTTGGTCCTAATTGATTGACGATGTTACCCTTGAGAATGCCATAGACATCTGCAACAGCTCCATTAATGGGATACAGTGAAATAATTTGCAAAAGTGCTCGGACGGCTTTCAGATTTACGGTTTGCTGATTAGACTTTTGCACCATGTAGAGGAGTTCTCCTCGAACGATGACGCTGGTTGCAGCCCCATCATTGAGATGAGATTGTAGTCGTTGTTGCAGGTCAGGATCGCCAAAAATAATGCGGCTACAGTGATTTGTATCGAGCAAATACATAGCTAAAATTCGGCTGGCAGTCGCGCATCATAAACTGATTGCAGGCAGTCTTCAAAGTCATCCCCCTTCCAGGCACCTGCAACCTGAAGCAAATCTGCGATCGTAGAACCAGTTAGGACGGGATCTCCCAATTGCTCTAGGGAAGTTGTGAGGATATCAGAAGTAAATGATTTAGTAGATTTGAATTGCAGAAATTCCAGGAATTCCATCATTAGGGCAAGTTGTTCTAATGATAGTTGATCGATCTTTTGATGAATGTTTTGACGGATCTCAATTGTTGTCATCGCTTATGCTACCTCCTCATTCAGACAATATGCATCTTTTTCTATCATAGCTGCACAAGCTAATCCCCAATAACGCTTTTCACCAACCTAAAACTCCAGAGTAGTCCCAGTGATTACAGCCAAGTAGCTGAATAATTGCGTCTGTGTAGGCAGATTGAGAGAGTAGAGCAACCATCGTCGCAGACGCGACGGAATCCAGTCAAAGAAGATCTCGTGAATTGCAGCAAGAATATCAGCCAGTGGATCGTTGGAATTAACCACTACAGAAACAACTTTAGCCAAAACTTGACAAGTTTCTTTGTCCTGCTGCTTTAATTCTGAATTTTGGATCTTTTTGCTATATAGAGACTCTAATAGCAAAAAGATCAATTCGCTGTAATGGCTAATCGCGGCTCTGGTTTTGCCAAGAAAAAGCGCGATCGCCTGTTGAGTAACTTTTTTACCCTGGTCAGAAAGCCAAGAGATCGCCTGCTTGATGCCGTGTTCCATGCGCTCAAATTTATTAGCCGCTGCAATGGTGATATCAGATGCCTTGATTTGCTGAGTGGGAAGATCGCAATCAAAGTCCGAAACAAAGATAATTAAATCTCCCTGTTGACAGCG
>JANMRU010000165.1:0-1801 GCA_031388585.1 Pseudanabaena sp. SOY_30_concoct_251
CTACGATCGCCGACATCTAAACTACTGGTAATTTTTGGCTCGGCGACATGGCGTGGATTGGGTTGTCTGTGGTTAAGTGCGATCGCACTATCATTCACCCGAAGTATAGACATTGATTTGTCTATACTCCGACAGGCGGCATGGCCATGAATTCTGCGTCTATGCCTGCGGTGCCTTTCACAACGCAAACCCAACCCATGCTTTCACCCTTATTAACAACGTTGTTGTTGAAGATGAGGTCGCCTTGATTGAACGAACCGCTTGTGGGTGCTGATGTTCCACCGTACTTAATGCGTTGTCTCCCAAGATTGACCTCGTCGCCGATCGCGCTGATGCCGCCGCTGAACGGGAAGTAGTTGTCATGGTTAGGTGCGTCGAAGGGACGGATAGCTGTGCTGTCAACGGAAAGAAAGGGATGACCTGCGATTAATGTCGCATCTGTGACTATTTGCTGCTTTTGTTCCTTTGATAAGCCAGGTTCGGCAGGGATGGGAGTTAACTGATTCTTGAGATCTGTCAGCGTTTTCCCACTAATTAGCGCGTCCTCCTCCTTATCAATAACTTTTGTCCCGTTGCCATCAAATATACGAATATGCAGCTTAGGCTCCTGAAGCTTCGGAGGCTCCTGAGGCTTAGGCTTGACGAGGGCTACGATAACCAAATTACGACCCTTGTCATCTAGACCATCAATCGTATCAACCAACCTCAAACGAAGGTTATATCCGGAAATAAAACGCTCGTTACGAATCAGAACGGGGTACCTTGGATAGATTGAAAAGTCCGTATGGTAATACACGCCTAGGTATTTCTTGCCACCGCTTGGGTAGTTAGTCTCCCAGACGTTGTTTTCTGCTAGTGACGCGAGTACCGTAGAACAGACTTTAAAGTCCTCCAATGCGCTGTCATCGTACGATGCCGCAGGAATGAACGTGTAGTTATCACGGAACGTCAGCATTAACATGTCTCGTCCAGTGCTTAGGTTAGGGAAGGCTGCTGTCGTGGGACTCGTAGCCTCGCAAATAAAGCGGCAGTTGGCGATCAACGCTTGGGCGATCCGTGCTACATCGGGAGCAATAAACAGTCCTTCACCAGAAGTTGCCCGAATGAGACAGCGCTCCATCGTGAAGACGTTGTCTCCAGGGTCTGCTCCGGTAATGGCCACGTCGATACGTCCAGTGCCGGTGTTGATCTCGCAATCGAGTAGTGCGCAATGCGGCACGCTCAAGATTACTGGCTGCTGGTCATTGCGCTGGTTGTCGATGAAGCACCCCTGCACCCGCACTTGACTGTAACGCACCCCGACCGAAAGCGGCTTTTCGTTGTTGTAGATCTCGCAGTTCTCAACGATGGTGAATCGGCTCGAACCCGGTGGCCTGATGTCCTTGTCGATCTCCGTGCCAATCCTGGTGTCCGGCTCAATGTCGATGCCCATGCCGCAATATCACGATCGAGAACTGCGAAGTCTACGCCCACGTGCGCGCCTGCATCGCGGTTCACGAGACACGGCATATGCGTATCTCCGATTGCCGTCTCTACGACAGCGGCATGGGCATCGACATTGAGCCAGATCTCAGGATTGGCCAGGAGTTCGACAAGGACATCAGGCCACCGGGTTCGAGCCGATTCACCATCATCGAGAACTGCGAAATCTACAACAACGAAAAGCCGCTCTCGGTCGGGATGCGTTATAGTCAAGTGCGGGTGCAGGGGTGCTTCATCGACAACCAGCGCAATGACCAGCAGCCAGTGATCTTGAGCGTGCCGCATTGCGCACTGCTCGACTGCGAGATCAACACCGGCA
>JANMRU010000176.1:0-8142 GCA_031388585.1 Pseudanabaena sp. SOY_30_concoct_251
GGCGATCGCTTGATGACTACCCCGAAGTTACTATTCATAACTGATGTTATGTGGAATGATTTCAAGAAAGAATTATGTGGGGAGTTTGAGGGCGCAGCCCTCAATTGGGGCATAGCCCCAAACCCCTTCAAATATAGATCTTCTTTTAGTTCTAAGTAAGGTGCGTGATTAAGTAGAGAAATAGAATATTTACACCTATGACGAAAACAGATGAATTTCTCGATCGCTTTGGTAAGTTCGGCATTCACCTGGGCTTAGAGCGAATTCAGCAGTTACTTGCCGATCTAGACAATCCTCACATGCACGTACCAATCGTCCATGTGGCGGGGACAAATGGCAAGGGCTCTGTATGTGCTTATCTATCATCGATTTTGCAAGCCGCAGGCTATAAGGTCGGACGGTATATCTCACCTCACTTAATTGATTGGCGCGAGCGCATTTGTATTAATTCCCAATGGATTAGCGATGAGAATTTAATGGAAGTCCTGTTGCAGGTAGATCGGGCAATTATTCCAGAGCAAATGCCAACTCAGTTTGAAGTAATCACAGCGGCAGCATGGTTATATTTCGCGCAGCAACAAGTCGATATAGCTGTAATTGAAACTGGATTAGGAGGAAGATTGGATGCTACTAATGTTTGCGATCGCCCCCTCGCATCAGTCATCACTTCAATCAGTATGGATCACTGGCAAAGATTGGGGTCTACTTTAGGCGCGATCGCTGGTGAAAAAGCCGGGATTGTCAAACCGCATTGTCCTGCGATTATCGGCGAAGTATCTGAAGAGGCAAAAGCCGTGATTGCCGCAAAGATTCAGGATTGCGATGCCCCAGTAACCTGGGTAAGTGCTGCTACAGAAACTCCAACGGGGGCAGAATGGCAAGGTATTTCCTACCCTTTAGTGCTTTTGGGTAAATATCAGTTGAGCAACTCAGCGATCGCTTTAGCTACAATCCAAGCTCTAGAAAAACAAGGTTGGGATATTAGCCAGTCGGCGATCGAGCAAGGCATGAAACAGACGCAATGGCAAGGACGGCTGCAATGGATTGAATATCAACTAAGCGATCGCTCCCATAAACTCCTGATTGATGGCGCTCATAACGTTGCTGCGGCTGAATATTTGCGTGAATTTGTAGATGAAACTTTTCCGCAAAAAAGTATCCATTGGATAGTAGGCATGTTGAATACCAAAGATACTCAAGGAATCCTGAACGCATTATTACGCAGAGGAGATCTACTCTCTACCGTACCAGTATCGTCTCACCAATCCGCCGATCCACAGGAACTAGTTGATATTGGTAATTCTGTTCTAGAGCAACCTGCTACTAGCTATCGCGATCTGCCGTCAGCATTAGAAGCAGCTTTTATAAATAGCGATTCTCCTAGAGATCATTTAGTTGTGCTTTGTGGTTCGCTTTACCTAGTTGGAGAATTTCTCCAATTAACGCAAAGCAAGCGATTGCGACTTTGAAATTGCACCAGTAATGCGAGCGATCGCAATAGAAAGATCCGAAGTCTTGCAGCAATGCATATACTAGGTAACGATAATTAGAAATTTATCTTTATTCATGACAACTACTCCTCTTCGTTCAACTACGGACATTAAACACGAAGTTAAAGACCTCGGCCTTGCGGCTATGGGCAAACAGCGGATTGAGTGGGCAGGACGGGAAATGCCTGTGCTGCGTCAAATTCGCGATCGCTTTGCCGCTGAAAAGCCCCTCAATGGCATCAAGATTTCTGCTTGCTGCCACGTCACCACTGAGACGGCCAACTTAGCAATTGCGCTCAAAGCGGCCGGTGCAGATGCCTTGTTAATTGCGAGCAATCCCCTATCTACTCAGGACGACGTAGCGGCTTGCCTAGTCGCTGAATATGGCATACCTGTCTTTGCAATCAAGGGTGAAGATAATGATACCTATCATCGTCACGTCGAAATTGCGTTAGATCACCGTCCTAATATCATCATCGATGACGGTAGCGATGTGACTACATTCCTGGTGCAACACCGCGCTCACCAAATTGCCGAAATTATTGGTACCACCGAAGAAACTACCACTGGCTTGGTGCGCCTCAATGCGATGCATCGAGATGGGATGCTGACTTTCCCCGCGATCGCCGTTAACGACGCTGAAACCAAGCATTTCTTTGATAATCGCTACGGTACAGGACAGTCCACCTTAGACGGCATCATCCGCGCTACTAATATTTTGCTTGCTGGCAAGGTCATAGTTGTAGCTGGCTACGGCTGGTGTGGTAAAGGTGTAGCCCTTCGAGCGCGTGGTATGGGTGCTAATGTCGTTGTCACCGAAATTAATCCAGTCAGAGCGATCGAAGCGGTAATGGATGGCTTCCGCGTAATGCCCATGGATGAAGCTGCTCTAATTGGCGATATCTTCATTACTGTGACAGGTAACAAGCATGTGATTCGCGGTGAGCACTTTGCGACCATGAAAGACGGTGCGATCATCTGCAATTCAGGTCACTTCGATCTAGAAATTGACCTGGTATCTTTATCAGATCAAAGTGCATCAGATAGCTTTGTGCGTAACTTTACGCAGGAATATAAGCTCAAATCTGGTAAGTCAATTATTGTTTTAGGTGAAGGTCGCCTGGTCAACCTGGCAGCAGCGGAAGGCCACCCCGCTAGCGTTATGGATATGAGCTTTGCTAACCAAGCACTCGCCTGCGAATTTCTAGTTAAGAATAAGGGTAAGCTCGGGGCTGGCGTAGTTCCTATTCCCGTTGATATCGACCAGGAAATTGCCCGCTTGAAGTTACAAGCTATGGGGATTGCGATCGATACCCTAAGCCCAGCCCAGATTGAATATATGAATTCCTGGACTGTTGGCACCTAGTTTGGCCTGACATAGCAATCAGTTTTATTTGTTCAGGGATTGCGATCGCAAAAGCCATATCTAGTTTGACTGGCATATAACCCCAAAGTAAAAAGGCAGACTTGAAAGTCTGCCTTTTTCTGTAATACATTTTGTAGCTCACCCTGTAACATAAAAGAGACATTAGCAATAAACATATGACTCAAAGACTCAAAAGCTGGGAATCTCCTCGCTCTGAAGGTAGAAACGACAAGGGTAAAGGTGGCACCGCACGCCAACGCCAGCGCAAAAAACAACTTCAAATGTTGCGCAAAAAACTTAAACAAGGAAATACCTCCTGAAGCTTAAGCGATCGCCTAAATGCCTATTCGGAATCGTAGGATGAATCTGTTTATCGACGAAAAATCCCCCTGTTTGATGGGCAGGGGGACAGCGATCGCGAGGTAACCGCAAATTTAAGCAGGCTCACCAGCTTTTTCAAAAGCTTCGCGCACCATAGGCTCAAGTTCGTTACGTTGATGCATTTCCAGAACGATATCGCAGCCACCAATAAACTCACCATCAAGATAAACCTGAGGAAAAGTTGGCCAGTTAGAAAACTCTTTCATACCCATACGCACCTCAGGATCTTCAAGAATATCTACCGTATCAAAAGGGTAGCCCAAGGAAGAAAATACCTGCACCGTAGCAGCGGAGAACCCACACTGAGGCATGGCAGCATTACCCTTCATGTAGATCATAATTTTGCTGTTTTTAACCTGGCCTTCAATTTTGGTTTGCAGAATAGGATTCATACTTCAGGCTTAACCCAATCTAAATGTTTACTAGTTAACTATTTTACCTTACAAAAAACTTGTCAAAATTTTCCGCCAATAAACTAGCGATCGCCCAGTTTGAGTAGTGATTATTATGAAGGCTCGCTCCTACTTTTAAGAGGCGAATACGGGGCTCATGTCAATATAAATTCTCATTGCTTGGAACAACCCATCGTGTAAGTGGATGACATCGGTGCAGGGAACTACGACTACTTTGTCATCAAGGCGCGTATAGATGACTTCCATTTCGCTAACAACGGTATCTCCCATTTCCCAGAGATTCTTGATGTCATGCCTTGCCAACTTCACGCGCGATCTAAAGCCAATAGAGGATTCTCGAATCGCATTTCTACCAAGTATGGGAGGGAAATTGCCAAAGCGATAAGAAGCATCTTCTGCAAAGAAGGCAGCAAAGTCATCTGGAGATCTAACCTCGGTCAGAAATCGCTTGACAATGCTAGCTTGAGTACCTAATGTTTCAGACATAGCTCTTCATTTCCTAATGAGAGATGTACAAGTGAAATATCCTTTGCATGTGGAGCTGTACGTAAAGATCTCAGATCTACACCTAGTTGTACAGCCCCATCTGGTTAGCGCGTTTATGTAAAAGCAGGAGTAGTATCAATGTATGCTTTGAGCTCTCTAACTTTACCATCCACAAAGTGAACCACATCAACACAGGGAAGAGTGGCAACCTTGCCGTCTTTGCGGTTGTAAATTACATTTAGTTCGCAAATAACGGTATCGCCAAAATCCCAAAAATTCAGGATGTCATGGGTTACAGATGTGAACATGTCCACCAAAGGGGTGGCTAAGGCACGAATCCCATCAGGGCCAATTGCGGGATCGAAATTTCCAACTTTGTATATTGCGTCGTCGGTGAAGTAAGAAACATACTCATCAACATTATTGACTTCAACTGCTGCGTATGCTTTTTTGACTAGATCGATATTTGTTGCTGACATAAAAACCTTCTAGTTTTATACTTGTAAACTTGATTCTGTGAGATTTCCTGTGTGCCTATCGCATTTTTTACTTTATACGGACTACCTTTGAACCTACGGGCAGACACAGAGGTCTACCCTATCCGTACTGACATGGAAAGCGCGATAGTATCTCTACGCAAATAGTGGAGATGCATCCATATAAACCAGCATGGCACTCACCTTATCGCCCGTCATGCGGAAAACATCCAAACAGGGCAGTGTTAATACAGAATCATCCATGCGAGTGTATTTTATCTCTAACTCGCAGACCACAGCATCATCTATTTCCCAGATATTTGTAATATCAAAGACGATGCCTTTAATGTGATCGAGGTGACTGGCTTTGACTGTAGCTTCAACTGCGGCTTTGCCTACGGCGGCTGGATAGTTCCCAAAACGGTATACAGCATCGTCGGTGAGATAGGTGAGAAATTCATCCACATTCATCACCTCAAACAACTTAATCAGGTGTTTGACAATATCAATTTTTGACATGGCATCCTCTATAGCTTATCTAAATTTATAATTTTGGAGTTGCAAATCGCATGGGGATCAACTAAACAAAGGATTAATATCCATATAGATCCTCAACTCCTTGACCTTATCGCCTTCAAACTTGAATGTGTTACAACAGGGCAAAGTATGTACTCTGCCATCGTGCCCCACATAGGTAACTTCCATTTGACAGATTAGGGTTCCATCATCAGTTTCCCATATGTTCTTGATGCTGTGGTGCAAACCCTCGCATTTCTCGATAAACCCTGCTGAGGCATCAATAATCTCTTGAGGAGTGCGGGCGACTGGAAAATTGCCAAACTGGTAGTGACATTCATCCGTATAAAATTTTGCAAAATTATTGACGTTCATTGCTTCGCCAGCTAAGAACATCTTTTTGACAATGTCTACGAGTTTTCCCGAAAACTTAGGCCATTTTTTAGTATGCGGCCACTCCCATGTTTCTCCTGCCATAGTCTCATTTCTCCTTACTGTAGTAATTGAGAGTAATTCGTCATCTTGCAGTTGAGAATCTGGCGGGAATTAGCTGAACAAAGGATTGATGTCCATGTAGATCCGCAATTCCTTAACCTTATCGCCTTCAAATTTGATCGTGTCACAGCAGGGTAAGGTATGCACTCTGCCGTCGTGCCCCACATAGGTAACTTCCATTGCACAGATCAGGGTTCCGTCATCAGTTTCCCAAAAGTTTTTAATGCTGTGATGCAAGCCCTCACACTTCTCGATAAAGCCTGCTGAAGCATCTGCAATTTCCTGTGGTGTATGCGCGGGTGGGAAATTGCCAAACTGGTAATAGCAATCGTCAGTATAAAACTTTATGAAATTATTAACATTCAACGATTCCCCAGCTAAGAACATCTTCTTAACAATGTCAATCTTTTCCCCCGAAAACTTGGGCCATTTTTTAGTATGTGGCCACTCCCAGGTCTCTCCTGCCATAGTCTCACTTCTCCTATACTGTGCTCGAGATTCGGACTGATTTATGAGTATCGATCGCGAAGACTTGTGTCCTACTCGTGTATTAATTTAATACTCTAAAGCTTAGCAGTTTCTTTGCTTAGCTCCCACTATATAGATATTACGTGACTGCTAATTAGGTAATTTCGAACCTAATTTCCGCGTATGCACATACCTTGTTGCCATTTCAAACCTATCCATGTAAAACTGCTTCTTAAGGAAGTCTTTAGATCGCCAAGCCAAATTAGTTTCACCACGCTGATTATCCCTTGTTAAGGGTCTTTACAGACTCACTTATCGATTAAGCATTTCATAAAACTTATAGATAATTAATACTTTATGTATCGATACTCTTCTGATTCCTGGACAGAAAATCTAATATAATGCTGAAAATGTTTGTGAAACTTTCACAAGGGAATAGGGGATATGGCAAACAGTGAAGGAAAAAGAGAACTAACTGAAATAGCAAAAATGCTTAAGGGTGTTCATCACGTCGGTATCACAGTTGATAATATGGCGCAATCCCTCGAGTTTTATATTGATCTTTTAGGTGGAGAGTTTGCGGTTGGTGGCGTGGGATTTGCAGGTGATGCACTCCACCATAATCTTTTTCAAATAGAAGACCTTGAAGCCAGGGAGAGAGGAATCCATCCCAAAACTATTGGTATTCCTAACCTTAGAAGCGGACAGGAAGAGGTTCTTGACGTTAACTTTATTACCTTTGGAAATGTTTGTATAGAGCTAATTTATTATCGAGATGCGCAAGCTAAACCAGAGGAATCCAGAGCATTTGCACCTAGTCATCCCACCAGTACCGCTTATGTAATTTCAAGTCATCTTTCTTTTTTTGTTAGAGAAGACATTGACCTCAGTGAATTTGCCGTAAAACTAGAGGAAGAGAGTCATAAACGGGGTATGTCCAAGGTGCGTTGTAATCGCATTGTCCACGTCAACTCAGATGAAGAACGTAAGAAAACCGATCTCAAAAATAATTCTTACAAGTTTTGGCACGACCCTGATGTGTCGGGTGAAGACTTTGGTGATTTTTACGGCTGGGGATTAATTTATGCTAAAGGCCCAAGTGGTGAGCAACTAGAGTTTAACCAGGTAACGCGTAAAATCAAAGGGCTATATCAAGCGGCAGAGGATCGCTTCAATCAAGCCAGATCGCCTGAACAACCCCTGTCGTAGAGGGATTAAAAGTAAGCATTATGGCTTACTATGCCAAATTTCACCAATTTTTTTGCCAATTTACAGCCAAGTGCAATCAAAACCGCCGCGGAATAAAATGACTAAAATCAATGCGGGAGCTACGTCCTTGCGACCTATTTTTTGTGGTTGACTTGATCTGAAACTGCTGTGAAAGATAAACAGTTCAGATGTGATGGGGGCAACCCTTCGCGTGGGCTACGCCCGCGCACCGCAATCTGCAACCTCAACTATTTAAATTAGTTATAGCTTCGCCAATTAGGTTAGGACTGGGTGTGGGGTCATTGCCCCCACACCCCCAATTAAAATCTGTCAATACGATCTAGGTGTTGGCCATAGATTTAAATCTATGAAAGCTTCAAAAAACATAGATAAATTTCCTGGGAAAACCATGAAAGAGCGTTTATTTGTACGACCTTTAGATTTCCTTAACATTTGTTAGTAGAATAAATATATTCACTGGTAAGTATTTTTTCTCATGACAGCCGAACAATTTCCTTGGCTTACCGCGATCATCTTGCTCCCATTGGTCGCTTCTTTTGTAATTCCCGTGATGCCTGACAAAGATGGTACGCGCGTGCGATGGTTTGCCCTAGGAGTAGGTATCGCTGATTTCGTCTTGATGTGCTACGTCTTTTGGAAGCACTACGATGTGGGCAATGCAAATTTTCAACTCGTGGAAAAATATGATTGGGTGCCTCAGTTAGGTCTCAGTTGGGCAGTTTCTGTTGATGGCATATCGCTTCCCCTTGTGCTGCTCTCAGGATTTGTCACCACGCTTTCAATCTTTGCAGCGTGGCAAGTTGATATAAAGCCCCGTCTTT
>JANMRU010000130.1:0-5269 GCA_031388585.1 Pseudanabaena sp. SOY_30_concoct_251
TTTTTTGACGTAGTTAGCGGCGATCTCAGCCGTTTTACCCCAAAGTTCGAGGTCAAACCAATCTGGTGGCTCGTCTCTATTGCTGGTGCGACGATTTACCGCTAGTGTAAAGGTGCATTTTTGCGAACCCGATTCAAAATATTTCACCTCGGGATCTCTGCCTGCACGTCCTACTAAGTTAATTTTGTTGAGTGACATAGGTTTGACAGTTATAGCATTTACAAGATTGTATTCCAGGATCGACTTGTCGATCGCAATACTAGCTTTATGTTCATACTCGATTGGCGTGCTTTTCGCCCTCTGCCTTAACACTCGCTTGCACTTGCCATAGTGGAATCTGGTGTTGGCGAGCTAGCTGGGCGCAGTCTTCATATTCGGGTTGTACTGTATACATGCGATCGCTGCGTTGTGCAATTTTGACCTGTGCTTTACCGTAGATTGTTTCAACTTCGTGGATCGTGCGCGGCAGGATCGCACGTTCTTGTAAACGGATACGAATTCCCAAGGTGCTAGTTTCGCAAAAGAGAATCTCTTGGCAGGTAACAAGGCGATCGCGCTGGCAAATCACCGTAATCAACATGCCTGGGCGCGATTTTTTCATGCCGATCGCTTGCGTAAACACATCCAAAGCGCCAGCACGTAGTAACTCTTCCATTGTGTAGGCGATCGCTTGTGGACTGAGATCGTCAATCTGAGTTTCCAATACTGCGATTACTTCTATTTCGGCGATCGCTGTTGTCTCATCGGGTTTGATAAGAAGTGGATCGGGGATGTCAGAGAGAATGTCAAAGGGATTTAATTTTTTTTTAGATTTTAGATTTTTAGCTGCACCCTTGCCAAGTGGCTTTCCCAGCCATAAACGCACAATATTTGGTATATCTAGATCGCGATCGCCTGCCCCTAACCCAACTTGCTTGATTTTCATCTTGGGGGGAGCGCCAAATTTCTCACTTAAGGTAACTGCTAGTGCGGCACCAGTTGGTGTTACTAATTCCATCTCGATGCCGTTACTAAATACTGGTACTTGATGCATTTCCCATAGCTTCAAAGTCGCTGGGACGGGGACGGGTAAAGTACCATGTTCGCAGTTCACAAAACCGCCACCAGTTGGTAAAGCTGAGCAAAATATGCGATCGACCCCCAGCCACTCCAGACCAGCACAGGTACAGACAATATCAGTAATCGCATCAATCGCCCCTACTTCATGAAAATGCACCTGTTCGGGAGGGATACCGTGGACTTTGCCCTCGGCGATCGCCAATTGTCGAAATACAGTCAAACTCCAAATTTCTACTTGAGTTGGCAGGTTAGCTGCACAGATCATCTGTTCGACTTCGGGTAAATGTCGATGAGAGTGATTTTCCGCGTGACGATCGTCTGTCTCGTGATGATGGGATAGCACCTCTACATGGACTTTTGTGGCCTCTTGGCCGCAGCGATGAACCAGCTCCGAGCGCAATTTGACTTCGCGATCGAGTCCTAGTTGTTGCAAGATCTCGGTGAAATAATCTAAAGGCACACCTGCACTGACAAGCGCACCCAAGCACATATCTCCAGCAATACCTGCAGGGCAATCCCAATAAGCGATTTTTGACATTTACTCAATACCTCTATGTCGAATCCTACAGGTTTTTAGTCGGAACCATACCGATTGCAATTTTCTCAAGTGTTTTGAAGTTTTTGCCTCGGATATAACCATCTGGCAAATAGCTTAGTCATACGGGGCATGACAACATATGTCATTAGAAACACTAGAACCACGCTTACAGTGAGGCTGCGAATTAGCGACGGTAGCAGGTCAAGAACTGATGCAAATAGAAGGTTAATCAAGTTAATTAATGGAAAGATCGCGAGCCAGGAGATTGCTGCCATCTTGTAACGCGGAGGCGGAATCATTGCTTTCCTTACAGGCAATGTAAACCAAGTTTCTAAGCCTGTGATTACGCGTACATCTGCCTCTCCTTCAGTGAGTGGTGCGGCTAAATCTAGCCAATGGCGGCGCACATCTGACTCTTCCCATCGCCGTAAATTGCTGAGATGGTCGAACTTGAAGATAATTCGGTACTCATGGCGATCTGAATCTATGCCACGAAAGATGTTAGTACCTAGGTGACCAGGGAACTCACTGGCTGCAGCAATAATGCCAGCAACAATGCGTTCAAATTCTTGCTCCATTCCTGGCTTAGCGCGGCGCAAAACACAAACAGTGACTGGCGGATCGTTAGTATCTTGATTCATAACTCTATTTTGCTTGCAGTTGTAAACCCTGCTTACCAACCTTTAGGCGAACTACTTCGGCGGGAACGATGCCTGTTGGGGGCGGGAGAAACATCCCACCATTTCCAACTACATAGATACAGTCGAGATCGCTTTCTGTGCGACCAAATGCGATCGCCGTACTGCCAGTCACGCCTTGCTTCTCAGTTGCAACGATCGTTGTGTGACCGTCTGGGGCAATGCGAACTACGCTGTTGAAAATGTGAGTAGCACCGTAGAGATTCCCCTCAACATCGAAGGCAAAATCATCGATATTATTGTTCTCAATCCAAACTTCTGGTTCACTGGGGTTACCCAATGTATCAACAGCGATCCGCAAAATTAATTGCCGCTCTGTGTTAGAAGCATAAAGTTTGTCGCCAAACATCTTCAGCCCATTAACAGCAGGAATTTGACTTGTGGGATTGCTTCGAGAGAGCAATGGATGCTCTAACCAAATGCTCGCAACGCGCTCTGCTAAATTGAGTTGCCAAATTGCCCCTCGGTAAGCATCGGCAATTAGATAGAGATTATTTTTTAGATGAGTCAACCCGTTGAGAAAAATCGCCTCGGGTATAGTTGTTACTAATTCGATAGAGCCTCTATCAGATACTTGAAGGACAACAGGTATACCACTAAGATTCCAGCCTGTTACGATCAAACTATCGTCTGTTGCGATCGCAAATCCAGCAATTTTACTTTCCCATGTTGCCCAAACAGTTTGCTGCCCATCTAAGCTAACACGAACAATTTGACCTGCCTCGTGATTGCTTACCCATAGTGTTCCGTCTGGTGCAATCGCGATGCTTTCAAGAAAGGTATTAACTGGGAATGTCGCTATTTGTCGCGCTGGAACCAGTTCGATAGGGACATTATCATAGAGTGGTGGTAGTCCTGGCACAGAGGATAAATCCTGGGTCATGGTGGCTTTACTCTAGAATTTGGTGAATCAAAAGCAACTTGCTACATTTAGCTAGCGTTGCTAAGTTAGGCTAACAGCATACCAGTGGTTTTAAAATATTTCAGCATCGCTAAACGGCGCACGCATGATGCGTGCGCTCAGCACAATATATTTACATTAGGCGCAAACCGTACCATCTGGCATGGTTGTACCTTGCAGGTTAGTGAGGTGAATGTTTGTGCGGTCAAGATTAGCATTGCTCAGGTTAGCCCTACTCAAGTTTGCGCCCTCAAGATTGGTAAGACTCAGGTCTGCATCTATGAGATATGCACTACTGAGGTCCGCCATACTGAGGTTTGCGTTACTCAGGTTAGTCATACTGAGATCGGCTTTACTCAAATATGCCTGATTAAGATTAGCGCCACTAAGATTTGCTCTCCTTAAATCCGCCTTACTGAGGTATGCCTGACTAAGGTTAGCACCGCTGAGGTCCGCCCTACTGAGGTTGGTCATACTTAGATAAGCTTCACACAAGTAAGCATCCTTGAGTATGGCGGCATTGAGATCGGCACCGCTGAGGATCGCGCTACCAAGGTTAGTTCTGGTCAGATTTGCTTCGCTCAAGTCTGTTTCACACATGTTTGACGCGATCGGGCTAGACATGCTGAGGTTGGCTTTAGCCAAACGCGCTCCATAAAGATTAGTCCGATTCATTACCGCACCACTGAGGTTAGCTCGACTGAGATTTGCCCCGCTAAGATTTGCTCCTGTCAGGTTAGCGCCACTGAGATCGGCATCGCTAAGGTCAGAACCACTAAGATCGACCCCACTCAAATTAGTATTCTTGAGATTCTCACCGCTGAGCTTCCCATCTTTGAGATTAGTTGCGATGAGGTTTGCTATTCTCAGAACAACATTCCCCAGCACAGCTTCACCGAGGTTAGCACCGCGAAATATCGTTCCATCTATATTTGCGTTTTTAAGTATGACATCGCTAAGATTGGTATTGCTGAGGTCAGCACTACTGAGATCGGTATTAGTAAAATTTACGCCTTTGAGATTGACCCCACTCAGATATGCCCCGCTTAGCTTTATGTTGCTCAGGTCGGTTCTACTTAGATCGATGACTTCCTCATTAATTTTCGTCTCCCTCCAATGATTCCAACTATCTACGCCTTCTTTAACTTGTCTAACGTGTTTAAAGTTTGCCATATTGAAGGTGAAGCTTAATGTATTGAACTAGTCCTACATTTCGGCTCGATCGCTCTGATTAATGTGTACGATGCCGATTGATTATATTAAGATATCTCACAAAGCTAGTTGAGTTATAACTTCTCAGCAAATAAAGTCATGAATCTTGACTTGCAAAAAGCCAATAAAGAGCGATCGCTCTTGCCAATTTTCCTTTATGCTGGGCATTGCCAGGATGTTTGCAAAAGAAACCATGAAATTTAAGGCAGGAATATACGTAACCTTACGCCCTTCAGTACTCGATCCAGCTGGTACAGCTGTGCAACATGCATTGCAGCAGATGGATTATGGCGTTGAGTCTGTACGCATCGGTAAGTACATTGAAGTTGCCCTTGATGCTGAGGATGAGTCAACTGCCAGCGCACAACTACATCGAGCTTGTGATGAATTACTCACAAATCCTGTAATTGAGAATTATCGGTTTGAGTTGACTGGTCAGGAGTCAGTTGTTAGTCATTAGTTGACGAGATAAACATAATGAAATTTGGTGTTTTAGTTTTTCCTGGTTCTAACTGCGATCGCGATGTAGCCGCAGTCACGAGTGGTATTTTGCAACTCCCCACCCGCATGATTTGGCACGAGGAAACGGATATCAGCGACCTGGATGTAGTGGTAATTCCTGGCGGTTTTAGCTATGGAGACTACTTGCGCTGCGGCGCGATCGCCAGGTTTGCGCCCGTGATGAAATCGATTAAAGAACATGCTGCCAAGGGTAAGTATGTGTTGGGAATCTGCAACGGCTTCCAGATCTTGACCGAAGCGGGTTTGTTGCCGGGTGCATTGGTACGCAATCGCGATCTGCATTTCATTTGCGATCGCGTTCCCTTGCGGTTAGAGCGTAACGATCTGGCTTGGACGAGT
>JANMRU010000224.1:0-11772 GCA_031388585.1 Pseudanabaena sp. SOY_30_concoct_251
TGTGCGGACAGTGCACCACGTTGAAGAGTATTCCAGCATCTACTTACAGCAATGTCAAGATAAATCCATTCGAGCCGCAGACCTGTGTGTATGCGTCAGCGATCGCTGTCAATTGGAAGTCCAACAGCATTTTTGCATCCATGCACCACGTGTAAGCAATGGCGTGAATCCAAAGCACTTTCTCCCTGTTCCTAACAAGCTAAAAGCTGCTCTTAAACAGCGCCTTGGTCTATATGGATCGCCAATTTATCTGACTGTCGGTGGTGTTGAACCACGCAAAAATTCGATCGACCTATTGTTAGCCTTTAGCTTAATCAAACAGGAGATACCTAACGCGCAACTCGTAATTGCAGGTGGAGCCACCCTATTTGACTATCAATCCTATCGCGATCGCTTTTTTTCTCTAGCAGAGGATCTGAATATTCACCTAGGAGAATCGCTGATTTTGACTGGCGTGCTTTCCAGAGAAGATCTGAGCACCCTATATCAAGTTGCGGATGCCTTTGTATTTCCCTCTACCAAAGAAGGTTGGGGGCTGGCCGCACTCGAAGCGATCGCCTCCAGCCTACCCCTGATCGCCTCCGATCGTGCCCCCCTTACCGAATTTTTGAAACCCGATCAGGCATTGCTTATCGATCCTCAGTCTCCTAGTGCGATCGCCCAGGCAATGAAGTCTATTCTGCAACCCACCTTAGCCAACTCCTTAATCGAACAAAGTCAATCGATTCTATCAACATTTACTTGGGAAGCTTCTGCTAGAATGCATCTAGAACATTATCAACAGCTTTTATTTTCTTCTTAGTTCTTCATTTCCTATGTCTTAACTATGCCAGAAATTAATTTTCAAATCCAATGGCCTGACGGTTCTCAAGAGGTTTGCTACTCGCCCTCACTGATCGTTAAAGAATATTTCTCTCCCGATCGTGAGTACGATATGAAGGATTTTGTGGAGCGATCGCGGACAGCACTACAAATTGCCAGTGCTCGGGTGCTGGCAAAGTATGGATTTCCATGTTCCAAAGCATTAGGGCAATTGAGCAAAATAGAAATAAAGGCATCCCACTATGCTGAGTTGGATAAACCAGTAGTTCGGTTTGTTGAATTCATTGAGCCGATTTTTGGTACTGGAGCAATTTCTAATGACGGTGATGCAATCAACTGATCGATATGCAGCGGTCGATCTGGCATTGCGAGAGTTAAGACAATCTCCAAATACCGTCGATTTGGTCATGTTTCCGCGAGACAATGACTACTAAGTCTAGTGCATGTCATTGCAGCATGTACCCAAAATGGGCAGGCACGCCTTTGCTAATGGTTGATTGTGGAAGTGATGTATCCTTTCAAAAGGAAGAAAATGTGTCTGTTTTCAATCTAGACAGTTTTAAGAATGCTAACTTCTAGAGATCCTGAACAAATAGGTCAAGGCGATCACTAACTTTAGCTTTCTGTGGAACCATAGCATAGTAGAAAGAGATATTTAAAGGAGATAAAACTTTGCAGATTAGGCAATCAGAAGGAATACAAACAATCCTGATTGGAATTGTGCTGGCTATTCTTGCGGCGATCGCGCTGAGTTCGTTCGCAATCATCAACCCAGGCGAATCGGGAGTCTTGAGCATTTTGGGGAAAGCCCAAGATCAAGCGTTACAAGAAGGTATTCATCTAAAACCACCTTTTATTTCCACCGTCGATATTTATGATGTCACAGTGCAGAAATTTGAAGTGCCAGCCCAAAGTGCAACAAAAGATCTTCAAGACCTGAGTGCCAGATTTGCAATCAACTTTCGCCTCGATCCTGAGCAAGTAGTAGCAATTAGAAGGCAGCAAGGCTCACTCCAAAACTTGGTGAATAAAGTGATTGCCCCCCAAACCCAAGAGTCATTCAAAGTTGCGGCGGCACTCAGAACGGCAGAAGAGTCAATCACAAAGAGGAATGAGCTGAAGAAAGACTTTGATGCAGCGCTGAGCGAACGCCTGCAAAAGTATGCCGTGATCGTGCTCGATACCAGCGTGATCGATCTCAACTTCTCGCCAGAATTTGCCAAAGCCGTAGAAGACAAGCAGATTGCCGAACAACGCGCCCAAAAAGCGGTCTATATCGCCCAGGAAGCAGAACAGGAAGCACAAGCAGACATTAACCGTGCCCAAGGTAGAGCAGAAGCACAAAGGCTGTTAGCAGAGACACTCAAAGCTCAAGGTGGCGAGTTGGTGCTCCAAAAAGAAGCGATTCAGGCTTGGCGTGAAGGCGGCGCTCAAATGCCAAATGTATTAGTAATTGGTAAGGAATCTGCTGGAGTCCCCTTTATATTTAACTTGACCGATCTCAAAAAGCTTTCTCCAAATAATTAATAACTGATGTTACGTGGAATTTTAACTGCCCCCTCATCCCCCAACCCCTTCTCCCACGTGGGCAGAAGGGGAGTAAGTCAAGTTTTTTCTTGTTCCCTCGCCCGTTCTGGGAGAGGGCTAGGGTGAGGGTTTCAGGTTTATCTGCGTAACATGAGTTAATAAACCTTATTTTGCAAAAGCCCTGAGCGGTTAGCAATTAGCCATTAGCCTTCCATGAAACGCTAATGGCTAATTGCCAAAAGCCAAAAGCAATTACTGAAATTGACTAATGACCCAGACTTCCAATCGTTTAATGTATATAGGCATCGCGATCGCCATAGCATTTGTGCTCATGCCTATACTCTCGCCTCTGCTGCAGTCACAGGCTCTCCTGGCCGATCCCAATGAATTTCTCCGCAACCCCATTCATGTGCCCCCATCTTGGCAGTACTGGTTTGGTACAGATGCCCAAGGACATGACGTGCTAGCACGCACAATCGCTGGCGCTGGTGTAGCTTGGCATGTAGTCCTGGCTTCGACGCTCCTTAGTCTGGCGATCGGAGTGCCGCTAGGGACAATCAGCGGCTATCGCGGTGGTTGGGTCGATCGGGTTTTGGTATTTATTATGGACAGCATTTATACATTGCCAGGGCTACTACTCTCGATTACGATCGCTTTTGTGGTGGGTGCGGGGGTCTGGAACGCGGCGATCGCCCTCAGTGTTGCTTATATTCCCCAATACTTCCGCGTAATCCGCAACCAAACCGTGAGCGTGAAGACAGAGCTATATATTGAAGCTGCCCAGGCATTAGGAGCTGACACATGGACTGTCCTAACCCGCTATTTGGCGCAAAACGTGATTCAAAGTATTCCCGTATTATTCACACTGAATGCAGCGGACGCGATTTTAACCCTGGCTGGACTAGGATTTTTAGGTTTGGGCGTACCAGATGACGTGCCAGAATGGGGGCACGACCTCAAGCAAGCACTAGATGCACTGTCCACAGGAGACAATATCTGGTGGACAGCTCTATTTCCCGGTCTTGCCATTACCCTCATGGTAGTCAGCCTATCTTTAGTTGGTGAAGGATTAACCCAGCGTCAGCCCCGATCTTGATCTCAGCAATCCCAGAAACGTTAGAATTAAACCACTCCACCACTTACCTCCTACCCCCAATCATGTCCGACTGGCTAGAGCACACAGTACAAGTAGAAGTCAATCATCCTGTTGAACGAGTCTGGGCAATGTGGTCAAATCTGGAAATGATGCCACACTGGATGAAATGGATCCAGGCAGTCAAAATACCACCCGATCGCCCCGATACATCCAATTGGGAGCTTGGCTCAAACGGCTTTACATTTACCTGGCGATCGCGCATTCTTAAGCAGGTACCAAACCAAATTATTCAGTGGGAATCAATTGATGGCCTACCAAATCGCGGAGCAATTAGATTCTATGACCGTCACGATCGTACTATAGTAAAGTTAACTGTTGCTTACGCAATCCCTGGCATTATTGGTCAGGTGATGGATAATTTGTTTTTAGGACGTATGGTAGAGTCTACCTTACAGGCTGACCTTGAACGATTTCGCATCTATGCCGACACTATGGCTAGCTAGACTTTATGTCGCGATCGTAATAGAATCTGCCGATGAACTTATAGTACTTACTCTCTGGAAAAACCTGACGTGGGGATCTTACGTAGCTTCTCAAAAGATATTGGCATCGATCTTGGTACTGCCAACACAGTTATATATGTCTCAGGTGAAGGCATTGTATTGCAAGAACCATCCGTTGTCGCGATCGACCAACGGGACAAAACCTTTTATGCAGCGGGAGAAGAAGCCAATAAGATGATTGGCCGCACTCCCGGCGATATTATTGCGGTTAGACCATTACGTGATGGCGTAATTGCGGACTTTGAAGCAGCAGAAATGATGCTCCGTGCCTTTATACAGCGTGTCAAACGCGGCATATTCAATCCCCGCATTGCGATCGGCATTCCCAGTGGTGTGACTGGCGTGGAATGGCGCGCTGTGATGGAAGCCGCGCGTAAAGCTGGCGCAAGAGAGGTATATCCCATTGATGAACCGGTTGCAGCCGCAATTGGGGCTGGTTTACCAGTCACTGAAGCTACCGGCAGCATGATCATTGACATCGGTGGTGGGACTACAGAGGTCGCAGTGATGAGTTTGCAAGGCATTGTGCTGAGCGAGTCAGTGCGCGTTGCCGGTGATGAGCTAAGCGAAGCAATCATGAGTTACATGAAAAAAGTGCATAACCTGGTAGTGGGCGAACGCACTTCTGAAGAGATTAAGATCAAAATCGGTTCTGCTTACCCAACCAATGACGATGCATCAATGGAAGTCAGAGGTTTACACCTTTTGTCTGGTATGCCGCGCACCGTCACGGTCAAAGCTAGCGAAATTCGAGAAAGCATGGCCGAACCGCTCTCAGTTATAGTTGAAGCGGTAAAGCGGACGCTGGAGCGTACCCCACCTGAATTAGCAGCAGATATTGTCGATCGCGGCATTATGCTGGCTGGCGGTGGTGCTTTGCTAAATGGCATTGATACCCTAATCAGCCATGAAACTGGAATTGTCACCCACATCGCACCAGCACCATTAAACTGTGTAGTGCTGGGTGCGGGTCGAGTGTTGGAAGATCATAAGAATCTAAGTCGCGTCTTGACGAATCGCATACGTAACTTCTAGGCTATGGAGTCGATTCGCCGTTGGTGGGAGCGCTATAGCCTACAGGTAATACTTGTGAGCTTAGGCCTCCTAGCTGCTTGGGCGATCAAGCAAACTCAGGGCTTAGCTTTGATGGAGATCTATCAGTTTCTGAGTCGCCCGTTCCAGGCTGAATATTCGGACAGTGAGGTAATCGGCAACGCTCAGATCCGAGAATTACAGTATCGTATTACCGAGATTGAAAGCCAAAATCTCCAGCTTAAGGTCTTATTAGGCGAGAAATCTAAGGTAGTCGGACGCGGCATTTGGTCGTCGGTAATTGGGCGCAGTGCTGACTCTTGGTGGCAGCAAATCTTAATTGGCCGTGGTAGTAATGATGGCATTAACGCTGGGTCTGTTGTAGTTGGCCCTGGTGGTTTAGTAGGGCGAGTAGCAAATGTTTCGCCCAATAGTAGCCGAGTTTTGCTGATCAGCGATCCTACTAGCCAGGTAGGGGTCGTGATCAGTCGTACCCGTAGTATGGGGATGCTGAGAGGACAAGCTCAAGATCTAGCTATTTTGGAGTTCTTCGATCGCGATCCAGGTGTCAAGCCCGGTGATATTGTTTTGACTTCACCTTTCAGTACGATATTTCCTTCTGGTATACCTGTAGGCCGAGTCAAGTCAGTCAACTTAGATAAACAGCCCGCACCTGAAGCGCTAGTAGATTTTTCTGTTCCTATGGGGCCATTAGAGTTTGTGAGGGTTTATCCATACACTGCCCCCCCACCTGAACTACCCAAGCTGACAAAACCAAATAATTAACTGATGATGTTATATGGAATGATTCCAAGAAAGAATTATGTGGGGAGTTTGAGGGCTGCGCCCTCAATATTGCTACGCAACGTTCCGTACGGGGGCATAGCCCCAAAACCATTTAAATATAGATCTCCTTGAAAGTGAGCGCTAAATTTAGCTAATGTCGTTACCTCAACTCAGTACCCCCAGATCTAATTCCAGTCAAGTCTTGAGCTGGTTAGTTACTTTGCTATCCGTACTGCTTTGTACCTTAGCTTTACATACAAGGTTGCCTGGCATGACATTTATGGGATTAGGCCCTAATTGGTTGCTAATCTGGCTGGTAGCCTGGAGTATAAAGCGACCTGTCTTAATTGCCGCGATCGCTGGGGTAGCCGTAGGTTTTCTCCAAGATGCCGTCACTATTCCTAGTCAGGTAGCAAATTTAGCGCCTAGCCTGACTCCTACCCATGCGATTGGGATGGGTATCGCCGGCGGACTCACCGCAATGTTACAAAAGCAGCGCTACATGCAAGAAGACTTTATCTCAGTAGCTCTAATCGTTTTTGGTATGGCTGTTATTTCTGAAACAGCTCTAGCAATTCAGCTTTCCCTCATTGTAAAAAATTTCGCCACGGTATGGACGCTTCAGCAAAGGGTAGCGCTTGGTTCTGCTATTCTCAGCAGTTTGTGGTCGCCTGTACTACATTTCCCCATGAGTCGTTACTGGCGATCGCTCTATCCAAACTAGATTAGTCATATACTTCCAGGCAAATCCTAGGGATAAAGCGATCGCATTACCCCACTGATTAAACTAGCTGCCTGCTCGCTTTCCTGGCGATCTTCTAGCTGCTTAGAGATCTCAAAGAGCTTTGCCTCCATCTGTTCAAATGTCTCATAGGTTTGAAATAGTTCCAATAGCAAATCATCGAGATCGTGGCTATTAATCTGCGCCCAATCTCGATCTCTAGGACTAAATTTATAGTGTAAGGCTGAGAAAATAAGCACTTTAGCTCGCAAGGGGCTAATATTGTTGGCGATCTCATATCGCAGATCAAAAGGCTTCTCAATATAGTCCAGCTTAGTCGGTGGAGCAGGAGGTGGGGGCTCGTGGTGAGGGGAAGTAATCTCTGAATCTGGTTCGGGCAACCAAGATTGTTCATCGCCTAGTAAGTCGATATCAACTGAGTTACCATGCAGACCAGTTTGCTGGGCATATGTAAGGCTTAGCTTTCCAGCATATACTGGGGGAGGCCCCCCACCCATTTGCGCCCGTAAACCTTCCTGATTGAAGAAATCGGTACTTCCTATCTCTTCTTTGACTTGAGGTATCTCAACTGAGTGATGTGAATATAACTGACCTATGGTATCGATAATCACATCCGCTGCCAGCAAATATGCGCCTGGTTTGGAAAGTTTTTTGACATGACTGTTGAGTAAAAGCTTTAAATTGTTGAGGCTAGGAATTACCGCCAGCAATTCTTGAATCAGCTCCTTCAAATCGACATCTTGCAATTCCTTAAGATCGCTTACCCAAAAGTCATGACAGGTAAAGAGAATTAGTCGCTTAATTCTCATAACGTTATCATTTTGCTCTAACTCGTTTATCACTTCATCGAGAAGATTCATACCTGACATGACTTCATAATGATTGGGCAGTTGCGTAGTTGCTTTTTATCTCTCGCCATCCTATCAAAAATCGTTTCGTAATAGCGATGTTTTAGCGATCGCAAATCACAAAATCCTCAGTTCGCTATCCCCTGAAGTCTTTACCATCAGGCATTGTGGCCCCATCAAAAATTACTCCCATTAGATTGGCACCACTGAGTTCAGCTCTGGTAAGTATGGCATTAGTAAAGTCAGCTTTAGTGAGATTAGCTCTTGCTAAATCGGCATCAACCAAACTGGCTTCATTCAGATTTGCTTTAGTCAAATTGGCGCGGCTGAGATCGACACCACCTAAAACTGCTTGGCGAAGGCTAGCTAAACTTAAATTACAACCACTCAGATTAGCCTTAGAGATCGTGGCTCCATCTAGATTTACTTCGCTGAGATCGGCCTGACTCAAGTTTGCCCTGGCTAGATTTGCACCACCGAGATTTGAGCCAGCTAAATTTGCCTTGACTAGAATGGCTTCCCCCAAATTGACCCCGCGCATATCAGCGCCACTGAGGTTGGCTCCGCTCAAGTCAGCTTTGCTCAAGGTAGTATCTTTGAGGCAAGCACCACTAAGGTCAACACCACTGAGAGCAGCGCCGCTGAGGTTTGCTCCACTCAGGTCAGCTTTTTGCAGATTTGCACCTCGTAAGTTAGTGCTGGCATAACCGCGCTCATCACGAAGAAGTGCACTACGCAAGATCGCGCTGCGAAGATTTGCCCCACTCATATTGGCACTCCGCAGATCGGCTTCAGTCAAATTTGCATCCATTAGGTTGGCCAGCGATACATTAGCGCCAAATAAGTTAGCCCGTTGCAGGGAAGCACCATGTAAATCGGCATCGCTAAGGTTGGTATTAGTGAGATTTGCCTGATTGAGCATCGCCCCGCTTAGTTTAGCGCCAGAAAGATTAGCATTGGATAAGTTAGCTTTGATGAGATAGGCAAAAATGAGGCTTGAGCGCCGCATATCAGCTTTGGATAGATTAACTCCTAAAAGATCCGCGCCGAGTAAATCCGTGCCGACTAGATTAATTTTACTGAAGTCTCTCTTCCCCGCAGCATAGCCTTGTAGCATTTCTCTGGTAGTGCGATCGCTAAAATCTGAATTCATAGCCAACAGATCTCCTGGTTTGGGCGGCTCATTGCTTTTAATTTCAGTTTAACCTTAGATTATCAGCATGGTACTTTTTAGTATTAGGACTTAGGCAGTCAAATCTACAAAAACCAACATAAGGAAGTTTGAGGGCGTTGCCCCCAACCCCTTGAAATTCTGGGTTTTATTTTTTTTTCATGGTGCGTAAATCCTGAGCGTAAATCATGAGTATGTTAGCGCTTAAAAAGTTGCTTAAGTTATCACCTGGGTAGGGATGGTAACTCGCACCCAGGCACCGCCTGTTACAGGGTGATTACTGACTGAGATCGCGCCCTGATGAGCTAATACAATTTGGCGCACGATCGCAAGTCCTAGACCACTGCCACCACAATTCCCCCCAGAGCGCGCGCGCGATTCATCAACGCGATAGAAGCGATCGAATACATGCGGTAAGGCTTTCTCTGGGAATCCACTCCCAGAATCAATTACTTCTATTACTGCATACGATAGCGCTGCGGTTCTATGCTCAATTTCCAGCTTGACTATTACCTCAAGGGATGTGGGGCTATATTTAATGCTGTTATCGAGCAGATTGAGTAGCAAGCGATAAATCCGCGATTCGTCTGCCTGAATGCACAAACTATCGGGACCAAGATACTTTAGGCTAACCTGTCGCTTTGTCGCCAAGGGTTCTAGGCTCATCCATGCCGACTGCACAAGTTGGGGCAGATCTAGAGTCTGCCGATTTAAGTGAAAAGATGAGTTTGAATCCATCTGTCCAAGCTCAAGTAAGTCTTGAACTAGATTACTGAGCCGAATCACTTCATTGAGTAGGCGTTCCATCCAATTTTGCAATTCTGGTGTGACGCGACTATACAATGTCTCAACGATCAAGCGAATAGATGTAAGCGGAGTTTTGAGTTCGTGTGCGACATCAGATGCCCAGCGATCGCGTTGTTGTTGAAGAATTGCCGCTTCCTGACAATCCTCAATAAAAACACCAATATTACCGTTGTCCAAGAAAATACTATGTCCCCTGAGCATACGCCCTTGTTGTTGCACAGGATGTAGTGGATCGGGGACGCTTGGGTTAAATACCCACTTTTTTTGTAGAGACTTTTCAGCGGTACGTGTCTCAGAAATGAGTAGGTCTAACTCATAGGAACGCACGAGCTGGAGCAGTAAACGCTTGGGAACTGCATCAACTTGACGTAATTGAATGCCAAGCAAGTTACAGGCTTGCTCGTTGCCCCAACATAGATGATTCTCTTCATCTACTTCTAGATAACCAATCGGCGCACTTTGCAAGATATGCGACCAATCTTTTTCCTGGATCTGCTGATGTACATCTGATTCGCTGCTACTATCTGCGAGCGGCAAGAGCGATCGCAAGACAACTCCCGTACTGAGAGCGAATCCTTTTTGTGCCAATTCGCGTCTCAATCGGAAGTATACCCAGGCCAGACAACCGCAAAACAAAAACAGCCCAGAAGCAAATCCCAATAGAAACCACATGAATTCTAATAACTATCCCAATCGATAACCAAAACCTCTCACTGTAACCAGATATTTCGGATCGCTTGGGTCTGTCTCCAGCTTTTCCCTCAGCCAACGAATATGAACATCAACAGTTTTACTATCACCAACAAAGTCAACACCCCAGATTTTTTCTAGTAACTGCTCACGCGACCAAACGCGGCGAGGATGGCTCATAAACAGCTCTAAAATGCGGAATTCCTTAGGAGAAAGATTAACTTCTACACCGCGTGCTATCACTCGACACTCTTGCTGGTACATGATCAGATCGCCAAATTTCAATCCAGCATTGAGGCTAATTTGCTTATTGTAGCCACTGCGTCGGCGGATCAGGGCACGGCATCTTGCCACTAATTCGCGCATACCAAAGGGCTTAGTTAAGTAATCGTCAGCGCCAACTTCTAAACCAACAATGCGATCTGATTCGCTACCCTTAGCGCTAAGCATTATGACTGGAACAGAGTTTCCTTCATGTCGGAGCGCACGGCAAAAATCTAACCCATTGATGTAGGGCAACATAATATCAAGTATAACAAGATCGAGGTGCTGGTGCTTCTCGATCGCAAGCAAAGCACTTTGCCCATCTTCAGCAATCAGAACCTCATATCCTTCACTCCTGAGGGCTAAGGAGATCGTATCGCGGATTATTGCTTCGTCTTCAACGACCAAAATACAGCCGAGGGTGGAACTAAGCTTCGGTTTAATCAGTTCTGGAGAGAGCATATAAAAAAATTAGTTTTTTGATGCAGACAGAGCCTTATTAATTTTACCACTGGTCGTATGCATACATATAGACATGCAAAGGGGTAAGGCATGACATCAGCGCTTTCACGTCGTTTGATTTTCTAGTTTAGTTGCCTGAAGAACCTGAAGGCTGCCACCAGCATATAGCTTGGTATGACTCATTTCAAGCCCTACGGCGTTGAGTAAAATATTCAGATCCGTTTGTAATAGCTGCCAGGCTGTTTCCGTCTCGAATAGCAGCAAAAACAACGCCAAAGGTGGCCAGAATAACCAGTTGGTTGGGGTATGAAAGTCGATCGCACAAAAACATCCGCCTGGTTTTAATACTCTTGCTACTTCCTGGAGAATTTGGCGAAGTTGCTCGCTTTGCATTTCGTGCAAAGCCGTACTAGTAATTACTAGATCGAATTTGGCATTAGGGAATGGCATGGCCTCTGCAAAAGCGATCGCATATTCGGCTTGGGGGACATTTTGCTGGGCACGGGCGATCGCAAATGGTGATGCATCCAGCCCTGTAACGTGTTGAGAATACTGCACGAGAATCTCGGTGGCCTGACCGCTCCCACAGCACATATCTAACACCTGCATTTCGGGCGCGATCATCAGGTCGCGCAGAAATAAGCGGCGGAATTTTGCCGAACCACCCACACTAAGCGCTGCCAGGGCTGACACCGAATCGTATAGCCACTGATAGCGATAGCTCCATTCCCTCAGTATTGTTGCCATATCGTAGTTAAGTTATCGTGAAACCATACTCTATTCAGCCCAGTTTTCAAACAAGAGATCTTGTATACGCTGGAAATGTTTGATGTTTGCTGTAATCAAAATGAGATCGTGTTGGCTCGCTGTTGCTGCAATAAAAATATCCATAGGCGGCACAAGCAATCCTTTCGTTCGCAAATCTTTGTAGAGATTGCCAGCTATACTAGCGGTCTCGAGAT